>JBIOVW010000855.1:0-8252 GCA_044867945.1 Nakamurella sp.
GGACGTGGTGTTCTTCGGCGAGAACGTGCCAAGGGCCCGGGTCGAGCAGGCCTACGCCGGCTTGAGTACGCCGCCGCAGGTCCGGCAGCCGACGAGCCGGAAGGCGTCGGTGTCCTCGAGTTCCACGTCGCCGTCGGGGGCGGTGCGCACGTCGGTGTGCGTGGCGAAATCGGGATTGGCCTGATCCAGCCGGTGGTGCAGGTCCAGCCGGGTGGTGAGGTCGCCGCAGCGCAGGCAGACCACCTGGTCGATGCGCCCGTGCAGGTCCAGGACGGCGCGGCTGCCGGCGGCCCGATGCAGCCCGTCCACGTTCTGGGTGATCAGCGTGCGCACCACCCCTGCCGACTCCAGTGCGGCCAGGGCCCGGTGCCCGGCGTTGGGTCGGGCGTTCCCGAGGCGCCGCCAGCCGATATGGCTGCGCGCCCAGTACCGCTGCTGCGCCCTCGGCCCGGAGAGGAACTCGTCATAGGTCATCGGGGAACGCGGCGGGGAGTCGGGACCGCGGTAGTCCGGGATGCCCGAATCGGTGGACACGCCAGCGCCGGTGAGCACGACGAGGCGCCGCCCGGCGAGCGCCGCGGCGGCTCGGGCGGCGTCGACCAGCGGTGCGCTCGCACTGCCGGCCCGCGGGGTGTCGGGGATGCGAACACCCAGCTGGGAGGTGTTCGGCGGAGCGGGATCGACGGCGGAGACGGCGGTCACCGGACCAGCGTACGGAGCGCAGGCCGTCAACCCTCCTCGGCGATCTCCGGACTGCGGTCGGCGGGCTTGGCCGCGCCGTCCGGCGCCCTGCGATGCATGGCCAGGCCGATCAGGGGGAAGAGCAGCACCGACAACATCCCGGCGCCGACCAGCGCGGCAGCGGTGCCGGGCGGCAGCGCACCGTCGTCCACGCCGATGTCCGTGACCGCGACGATGATCGGCAGGCCGGTGGCCCCCAGCAGCAGCACCGCCCGCTTGTCCGGTGGGGTCAGGTCCCGGGAGGTGAACAGCGTCGACGATCCGCGGACGATCAGGAGCAGCACCAGGAACACCGGCAGCATCAGCAGCGTCGTCGGGTCGGACAGCAGCGCGTCCAGGTCGAAGTTGAGCCCGGTGCTGATGAAGAAGATGGGCACCAGCAACCCGAAGCCCACCGCCTCCAGCTTGCCCTCGACCACCTCCAGATCGTGCGGTTCGGCGCCGGACAGCAGCATCTTGGCGATGACGCCGGCGGCGAACGCGCCGATCAGCATGTCCAGATCGAGCAGCACGCTCAGCGCGACCAGGACCAGCAGCAGGAAGACCACCAGCCGAATGGCGAACTGGCCGCTGGTGTGCAGCGTGGTGGTGATCAGTGAGTGCAGCCGCGGGTACGGTCCGCGGCCGGCCAGATAGATGGCAACGCCGGTGATCACGACGAAGACCAGCACGACGATGGTCTCGATCCCGGGGTCCCGCCCGGACAGGAACACGGAGATGGCGATCAGCGGACCGAACTCGCCGACCGCGCCCATCGCGATCACCGCGGTGCCGAACGGGGTCCGCAGTTCGCCCGCGTCGCGCAGGATCGGCATCAGGGTGCCGAGCGCGGTGCTGGTCAGTGCCACCCCGATGAAGATCGCGGCGGAAGGTACCGGGGCCAACAGCAGGGCGACGCCGACCCCGAGCGCCATCGCGAACAACCACCCCAGGATCGACCGGTTCAGTGGTCGACCGCGGATCTTGCCGAAGTCGATCTCGTTGCCGGCCAGGAAGAACAACATGCACAGACCCAGGTCGGACAGCCTGTCGGTGGTCTCGTTCGGGGTGACCCAGCCGAGCAGGGCAGGCCCGCAGAGCATGCCCAGCACGATCTCGAAGACCACCAGCGGGATCCGCACGACGCGGCCGATGACCGAGGCCAGCACCGGGGCCAGCACCGCGATCAGCGGCAGCATGACCAGCACGGGCAGCGACAGGGTCATTCTGCCGTCGGCGTCAGGCGGCCGGCCGCACGTGAATGCCGTGGGCGACGTCCGGGGACAGCTCGGTGGTGATCGCCCCGTCGACGACCACCATGGCGTCGCCGCGGACCCCGAACTCGAGCACCGCTCCCGGCACGACGCCGGCGCGGTGCAGCCGGTTCATCACCTGCGGCTGGTTCTGCACGATCTCGATGATTCGCCGCACCTCGTACCGGCCGCCCCGCCCCGCGGCGACGTCCGCGCCGATCAGGTCTCGGTGCGTCTCGGTGACCGGGGGGGTGGACTCGCCCAGGTGGTCCAGGCCAGGAATCGGGTTGCCGTACGGCGAGGTCCGCGGATGACCCAGCAGGGTCACCAGGCGCTGCTCCACCTGCTCGCTCATCACGTGTTCCCAGCGACACGCCTCGACGTGCACGTCCTGCCAGTCCAGCCCGATCACGTCAAGGAGCAGACGCTCGGCCAACCGGTGCTTGCGCATGACCGCGATGGCCCGGTCCCGGCCGAGATCGGTGAGTTCGAGGTGACGATCGTCGGAGACCACCAGCAGCCCGTCCCGCTGCATCCGGGCCACCGTCTGGCTCACCGTCGGCCCGCTCTGGTTCAGCCGCTCGGCGATCCTTGCCCGCAGCGGAACGATGCCCTCTTCTTCCAACTCGTAGACGGTCCGCAGATACATCTCGGTTGTGTCGATCAGGTCGTTCACGCTCCGGGTCCCCTTCTTCGCGCACGTGATCCTACTCGGCTGGGCCCACGGAAATCCGAGTTCGACGGGCCGGTGGATGACCCGTGGACATGGTCGGCAGGCGTGCGCAACCCGTTTCCATCGAGTACTCCACAATAGTGCCCGTGCCAAGCGTGACGGTGCCGCCGTTGATCACTGCCGAGGACCTGCGCCGAAGCTCGGCCGCATGCCCTCCGCCGGTCGTGCTGGACATCCGCTGGTCGCTGGCCGGCAGCGATGAGCCCGGCTACGACCGCGCTGGACAACCCGGCTCCTCCGTCGCCGGGTTGTCGGCGCCCGGTCCTGCTGTGCTCGATGGCGACCTCGCGAGCTCGGCCGACTATCTGGTCGCGCACGTGCCGGGCGCCCGCTTCCTCGACCTGGACCGTGAGTTGGCCGCGGCGCCCGGCCTCGGTGGGCGGCACCCGCTGCCCGAGCCGGGCGACCTGCAGGCCGCGCTGCGCCGGGTGGGCCTGTCCGACGACGACGAGGTGGTCGTCTACGACGGCGGTCCGGCGTTGGCCGCGGCCCGGGCCTGGTGGTTGCTGCGCTGGTCCGGGCTGACCCGGGTGCGGGTGCTTGACGGCGGGTTCCCGGCCTGGACCACCGACCCCGCCCGGCCGACCGAGTCCGGTCCGGCCGGAGCGGTCGCGCCGGGGACGATCACCGTCCGGCCCGGCGGGCTGCCGGTCGTCGACGTCGACGGCGCGGCGGCCGCCGTCGATGCACCGGATGCCCGCCTGCTGGACGTGCGTGCGGCCGCCCGGTACCGGGGCGAGGTCGAGCCGCTGGACCCGGTCGCCGGGCACATTCCCGGCGCGCTGAACTTGCCGATCGCCGACCTGATGCGCGCCGACGGGACCTACCGGTCCGCCGGTGAGCTCGCGGCGGTGCTGGCGGCGGCCGGGGTGACGGCGGGCACCCGGGTGGTCGCGTCCTGCGGATCGGGGGTGACCGCTTGTCAGCTGGTGCTGGCCGGCGAGCTCGTCGGGATCCCGGTGACGCTGTACCCGGGTTCGTATTCGCAGTGGTGCGCCCTCGGACGTCCGGTCGCCACCGGCGGCTGATCCCGGCGAATCGGAACCGCCCGCGCACGGCCTGGTCCGGCGGAGCGCGTTAGCCTGACCCGATGGCGGCGCCGCTGGTGGTTTGGGATCGACGAATGCTCGGTTACGACCTCGGCGGCGATCATCCGCTGCACCCGCTGCGGTGGGAGCTGACCTGGGCGTTGGCCGGCGAACTCGGCGTGCTTGACGACTACGACGTGCTGGTCCCGGACCAGGCCGACGACGACACCCTCGGCCGGGTGCACACCGCGGGGTACATCGCGGCCGTCCGCGCCGCGTCCGGCTCGGTGCCGATGTCCGTCGGTCACGGGCTCGGCACCGACGACAACCCGATCTGGCCCGGGATGCACGACAATGCCGCGCTGATCGCGGGCGGCTCGATCGACGCCGCTCTGGCCATCGCGCGCGGGGAGGTCGACCGCGCGGTGAACTTCTGCGGCGGCCTGCACCACGCGATGCCGGACCGGGCCTCCGGCTTCTGCGTGTACAACGACGCCGCCCTGGGCATCAAGGCGCTGCTGGAGGCGGGTGTCGGCCGGGTCGCCTACATCGACGTCGACGCCCACCACGGCGACGGGGTGCAAGCGGCCTTCTACGACGACCCCCGGGTGCTCACCATCTCGCTGCACGAGTCGCCGCTGTCCCTGTTCCCGGGCACCGGATGGCCGACCGAACTCGGCGTCGGACCGGCGCAGGGGACCGCGGTCAATGTCGCGCTGCCGGCCGGCACCGGTGACACCGCCTGGCTGCGGGCCTTTCATGCCGTGGTGCCCGGCCTGGTCCGAGCGTTCCGACCGGAGGTCCTGGTCACCCAGCAGGGTGCGGACGCGCACCGGGAGGACCCGCTGGCCGACCTGATGCTCACCGTGGACGGCCAGCGGACCAGCTACCTGGCACTGCGCGAACTGGCCAGGGAGGTCACCGGCGGCCGCTGGCTGGCCTTGGGCGGGGGCGGCTACTCACCGGTCAGGGTGGTCCCGCGGGCCTGGACGCACCTGCTCGCGATCGTCGCCGACAAGGACCTCGCACCGACGACCCCGATGCCGCCGGACTGGACCGCGCGGGCCGCCCAGGCCCGACCGCAGGTCCCGTTGCCGATAGACATGTCCGACGGCGAGCCCGGCACCGTCGGCCATCGGCCGTGGTCGGGGCACCACGAGACCCCGGTGGACCGGGCGATCCTGCAGACCCGGGACGCGGTCTACCCGCTGCACGGGCTGGATCCGAGGGATCCCCGTGACTGAGTCGACAACTGGGGCAACCTCTGCGCCGGCGACTGCCACCGGGTCGACCGCTGGGTCAACCACTGGGTCAACCGCTGGGTCGGCCCTTGTGGCGACAACTGGGTCGACGGCCGGGCTCACCGCTGGGCCGACCGGGCAGCCGGCCGTCGCCGGCCCGGCCGCATACCCGCACCAGTGGGAGGCCGACGTCGTGCTCGCCGACGGCGGTGTCGCGCACGTCCGGCCGGCCGCCCGCGCCGACGCCGCCCAGATTCGCGCCATGCACGGCCGGGTCAGCGCCAGATCGCTTTACCTGCGGTACTTCTCGGCCGTCAAGGAGGTCTCCGACGCGCAGGTGGCGGTGTTCACCGACGTGGATCACCACACGGCGATCGGTCTGGTGGTGGAACTGGGGGGCCAGATCATCGCGGCCGGTACCGCACACCGCAACACTTCCTTCGGCGACCCGGACTCGGCGGAGGTCGCGTTCCTGGTGGAGGACTCGCAGCAGGGCCGCGGACTCGGCTCGATCCTGCTCGAGCATCTCGCGGCGGCCGCGCAGGAGCGCGGCATCCGCCGGTTCACCGCCGAGGTGCTGGGCGAGAACACCCAGATGGTGCGGGTGTTCATCGATGCCGGGTACTCGGTGCACCGGGAGTACGACTCGGGCGTGATCGACCTGGTCTTCGACATCGCTCCCACCGACAAGTCGCGGGCCGTCGTGCTGTCCCGCGAGCACCGGGCGGAGGCCCGGTCGATCTCCCGACTCGTCTCGCCTCGGTCGATCGCCGTCATCGGCGCGTCCAACGATCGCACCAAGATCGGCCACGCGGTGCTGGTCAACCTGCTCCGCGGCGAGTTCGCCGGGCCGGTCTACCCGGTCAACCCGGACGCCGTGTCGGTGCGTGGGGTGCGTGCCTACCCGACCGTCAACGACATCCCCGATCCGGTCGACGTCGCGGTGGTCACCGTGCCCACCGCGACCGTTGCGGAGGTCGTCGAGTCCTGTCGAATCAAGGGTGTGCACGGACTGGTGGTGATGACCGGCGGGTTCAGTGACGCCGGCACGGACGGCGCCCAGGCGCAGCGGCACATGGCCGCGGTGGTGCGGGGCGCCGGGATGCGGCTGCTCGGCCCGAACTGCTTGGGCATGATCAACACCGACCCGGCGGTGCAGGTCAACGCCTCGCTGGCGCCGGTGGTCCCACCGCCGGGCCGCATCGGCTTCTTCTGCCAGTCCGGCGCGCTGGGCGTGGCGATCCTGGCCGACGCCGCGGCCCGCGGGCTCGGGCTGTCCACCTTCGTCTCGGCCGGGAACCGGGCCGATGTGTCCGGCAACGACCTGTTGCAGTACTGGCACGGTGACGACCGCACCGAGGTCGTCCTGCTGTATCTCGAGTCGTTCGGCAATCCGCGCAAGTTTGCCCGCCTTGCCCGGGTGCTGGGCCGCACGAAGCCGGTGATCGCCGTCAAGTCCGGCCGGCACAGCAGGACGGTGTCCGGGCTGGAGCACAGCGCATCGACGCTGTCGGAGGACGTGGTCGCCACCCTGTTCGAGCAGTCCGGCGTGCTCCGGACTCCGGGTCTGACCACCGCGTTCGACGTGGCCCAACTGCTGTCAACCCAACCGGTCCCCCAGGGCAACCGGATCGGCATCGTCGGCAACTCCAGCGCCCTCGGGGTGCTGGCCGTCGACTTCTGCCTGGACGAGGGGCTGGTCGTCGCCGCCGACTCACCCGTCGATCTGGGCGTGCAGGTGGGCGCGGCGGAGCTGGCGGCCGCGGTCCGCCAGATGGCCCACCGCGACGACATCGACGCGCTGGTCATCGGCTGGGTGCCGCCGGTGGCCACCGAGGGTCACGAGCACGCCGCTGCCCTGCGCGACGTGCTGCGGGACGCTCCGGTGCCGGTCGTCACCACCTTCCTGGCGGTGGATGGGCTCACCCAGCACCTGGCCGTGCCGGACGAGCACGGGCATCCGGCGCGGGGTTCGATCCCGTCCTACCGGACGCTGGAGCGGGCGGTGGCCGCGCTGTCCTACGCCGTGCGGTACGGCGCCTGGCTGGGCCGCCCGGCCGGCACGGTTCCCGACCTGCCCGGGCTCGACCGGGCGGCGGCCCGGGCGGCGATGGACGCCATGCGCACACCGGACGACCCGGTGCGGGCGATGACCGACGCCGAGCTGGTCACCCTGCTGGGCTGCTACGGCATCGTCATCGAGGACTTCCGGGCGATCGCCGGGGCCGACCAGGCGGTGCAGGCGGCCGGGGCGATCGGCTATCCGGTCGCTCTGAAGTCGTTCGACGAGGTGCTGCGCCACCGGATCGACCAGGCCGGCATCCGGCTGGGGCTGCACACCGCCGAGCAGGTCCGGCACGCCTACGACAGCCTGTCCGCGATCGCCGGGCCCTGGCTGTACGTGCAGCGGGAGGTTCCGCGGGGAAAGTCCGAGGTGCCCACGGTCTTCCGGATCACCGCCGACCCGTCGTTCGGCGCGCTCGTCTCGTTCGGTATCGGTGGGGTGGCCACCGAGCTGCTGGAGGACCGCGCCTACCGGGCCGTGCCGCTCACCGACGCCGACGCGATAGACCTGGTCGGCGCGCCGGCCGCGGCGCCCCTGCTGGACGGCTACCGGGGCGCGCAGGTCGTGCCGAAGGAGCCGCTGGTCGATCTGGCGCTGCGACTGTCCGCCCTGGCCGACGACGTGCCCGAGGTCATCGAACTGCAGCTGCAACCGGTGCTGGCCGGACCGGCGGGCGTCGCGATCACCGGCGCGAAGGGGCGGATCGGCCCACCGTCGGAGTTCAACGACTGGCGCCGCCGAATGCGTTGACGCCGGATCCGTTGACGCCGGATCCGTTGACACCGACCGGAGCCGGTCGGATCGTCAGTCCGGCCGCGGCGCCCGGGCCGTCCGCGCCTCGGGCTCGGTGGCCGAACCCGGCGGGACCGTGGGGATCCGGCCGGTCAGGAACAGCGCGACGATCGCCACCAGGCCGGCGGCGGCGAACGCGACCTGCAGCGCCTGCAGCCGGGCGTCCGCGTTGATGGCGGCGATCTCGTCGGCATCCGCGGGCGAGACCCCGGCCTCGACGAGTGCGGACTCGACCTGGGCGTCGGAGATGAACGGCACCCCGCTGGCCAGCTCGGTCGTCAGGGTGGACTTGACCGAGTCCTCGATGGTCGGGCTGAGCGCGATCCCGGACAGCGCGGCGGTGCTCAGCGTGGCGATCAGCACGGAGCCGATCAGCGCGGTGCCCATCGACGCGCCGAGGTTGGTCGCGGTGTTCTGCAG
>JBIOVW010000856.1:0-9161 GCA_044867945.1 Nakamurella sp.
GGCGGTCTGGGGTGGGTCGGCGCGCAGTGTCCGCTCGATCAAGACGGAACCGGGTGAGTCGGCGGTGACGTGATCGGAACCGATCCCCGCCAGCAGGTCCGCCAGCCGCCGCAGGGGGCGGTCACCGGGAGTGAGCACAGCCGCCGGCGCGGCGCCATCGCCCGCATCAAGGGCGGGGATCAGGCCCGCGCGCACCAGCGAGGACTTGCCGGTGCCGGACGGACCGATCACGGCGACCATCCGACCGGCCGCCCCGTCGAAAGACCCGACGGCCGCCACCAGGTCCTCGGTCAGCCGTTCCCGGCCGAAGAACAGGGCGGCGTCCTGAATCTGGAAACTCTCCAGGCCCAGATACGGCGCCCGCACCGAGGCGGGGCGGGCGGCGCCGGCGCGACGCACCCGGGACACCGCATCCCACCATTGCTGCTGTGCGTCTGGGTCGTCGACCCCGCAGGCCTCCAGGAGCCGGAAGAAGACGGCCGACTGAGCCGGCGTCGGCAGGTGACGACCACTGAAGTAGCCGCCGATCGTCGCCACCGGACTCTCGACCCGCCGGGCCAGATCGCGCACGCTCAGCCCGCTCTGTTCCCGCAGCCGGGTCAGCGCCGCCGCCAGTTCCGACCGGCTGCCGATGGCGGGCGGATCGCCGCCGGCGTGCGCGGAAGGTCCCGAGAATGCCCCCCTCGTCATTGACCCACCCTAGATTCCGATTCGTCCGCACCCGACCGCACCCGGCGACCGACCCCCGTCCACGGCGCTGACCTGCGTAGATGTCCACGAGCGGGCGTTCGGAGTCGTCCGGACTCGGTCCGATCGGTGGTTGGCGCGCGGGAGCGGCCGACAGGATTGATCGCCATGACTGCTCCCAGCGTGTCCGCCGACGCGGCGTTGACGGTCGCCGTCGTCGACCCGCACACTCTGGCCCGGACGGCGCTGCCGCTGGTGCTGCCGGAGTTCACCTTCACCGGGGCGTTCGAGACCGCCGACGGCCTGCTGGACGCGGCGCCGGTGGCGCAGGTCGTCCTTATGGAGGTCCATCGCCGGGCGGTCGCGCATCCCCCGCTGCTGGCTTGGACCGGTGCGGTGGAGCGCATGGTCGCCGGCGGCTATCGGGTCTGCATTCACACGTTCGAGCGCAGCCGGGTGGTCCTGCTCGGCTGCCTGGCCGCCGGTGCCACCGCGATCGTGCACAAGTCCGATTCCCTGGACGACCTGCGGGCGGCGATCCGTGCGGCGGCGGCCGGCGAATTGCTGGTGACCGCATCGCTGACCGGGTTGGCCGAACTCGCGCACGGCCGGCAGGCCATGCCGGCGCTGACGGAGCGTCAGCGGATGGTGCTGTCCGCCCGGGCCCGCGGGGAGAAGTTCGACAGCATCGCGCGCCGCCTGTTCATCAGCCGAAAGGTGGCCGAGGAGCACTGGGCGGTGGTGGCCCGCAAGTTCGCCGGCTTCCTGCGTGACCACTCCCCGGCCGACCTGGAACGCCTGCTCGGGCTGGATCCGAGCGACCTGGTCGACCGGCCCCCGGCCGAGCTGCTGACCGGCGGACTCAGGGCCGGGTGACGACCAGATCATCGAAGGACGTGGCTCCCGCCGGCCGCACGGCCGGCGGCGTCGCGGACGGCGACCGTCACAAGGCGCCTACGGTGTCGTCCCGCCCGGTCGAGTAATCGTGTACCGGTCGACCTGGACGGTCTGTGGCGCGGTCGCGCCGCTGGAGGCGTAGGTGTCCAGGCCGAACCCGCCAGGCGACTGCAGCGCGGCGGTGCCGTCCGTCACGGTCAGCATCCACCCGGCCGGGGCGCTGCCCGCCGCCGGCCATACCGAGGCCCGCAGAATGGTCGGTGCGCTGCCCGCCTGCTGGAACCGGAGCCGCAGCGTCTTTCCGGTCGGCACCGTGCCGGGTACCCGGACCGACGCGAGCGTGGTGTCGATGCCGGAGGTGCTGCGCGTCAGTGACAGGGTGGTGACGCCGGACGAAGTGAACGCGAGCTTCGCCCGGTAGCTGAGGCGGCCGGCCTCCCGGCTGATCAGCCACAGGTAGGTGCCCGAGCCGCTCGGCGTGGTCCTCATTCGCAGGTCGGCCTCGACGAGAGCGTCGCCCAGCAGCACGTCGGTCGGACGCATGGCCCGGCCCGCACCCTTCGGGACGGCGATCGTCCCCCATTGGCCGTCGACGGCGAACGACGCCGCGGCCGAGCTCGCCCAACGTTGTCCGGTGTCGGCGGTACCCCACCCCGAAGCGACGGTGCGGCGGAAGGTGTCGGTGAGCACCTGCGGCTTGGCCGGCGTCCGAAGGGTCCAGGTGTCCGAGGTTCGGTGTGATGTGCCGTCGCCGACGATGGCACGCCACTCGTAGGTGGTTCCGTTGACCAGACCCCGCCAGGTCGCGCGCGCGGTGCCACCGGAGGCTCCGGTGGCCGTGCCGATGGTGGTGAACGGCGCCGGGACCTGGGTAGCCAGCGGGAATGGAACGGAGAAGGCGGAGTCGGCGTCGGTCTCGTACTTCTTGAGCGTCGGCGAGTACGTGGTTGCGGTCATGGTCCCGGTGGACGGGTCGAAGGTGTAGTACCGCAGCCATCCGTTGCCGCCGCTGGCCCGATCCTGGTAGTCGGTGAGGATCTCCTGCACCGGCTGCCCGCAGCTGTTGGTGTCCGAACGGCGGGCCTCGCCGAGATCACCCTTGTGTTCGTGTCCGCTGAGCACCAGCTTGATCTGGCAGTGGGTGGCCACGAAGGATTTCCACATGGTGGCCGGCGCGGTACCGCCCGGGCGTTGCGCGGTGCTGCGCAGCCCGCCGGTGATCGAGACGAAACTGTGGGTGGACATGATGACCACCCGCTTCGGGTGCGCATCCAGGACCCGGTCGGCCCACTCGAGCACCGCCCGCGGCGCCTCCCATTCCAGATTCAGCATCAGGAAGTCGGTCCCGCCGGCGGAGAACAGCGCGTAGTTGTCCATGTTCCGACGGTTCACGGGGTCCGGGCCGAACTGGTTCTGCCCGAAATAGCCGCCGTACCTGGCGGTTGCCGGCTTCCAGCTCACGCCGGCGTACCGGCCGGGCGGGAAGTACCTGTCGTACAGCCCGACGGCGCCGGTGGCGTTGTTGAAGTCGTGATTGCCGGGGACGACGCTGTTCGGCATTCCGGCGGTGTCCAGTGGCCTCAGGCCGGCGGAGACGTTGGCCCACTGCGCCGGCTGGTCGTGGTTGCTGACCAGGTCGCCGCCGGTCGGCCGAGCTTGCGAGGCCGCCATTGAACACAGTAGGACGGCGCTGCGACCACCCGGCGACGCAGGAGCCGGGTGGTTCAGCGCGGTCCTAGTTGCGCGACGAACGCGATGTTCAGGGCCGACCTGTTCGCCACCGCCCAGTGAGCCTGGGCGGTGATTGTTCCCTGACGGCCCGCATAGGTGTAGTTCTGGGTGTCCGGCAGCACGACGACGGTGAACCGCTCACCGGTCGGCCCCCCAGGCACGGTCGCACCCTTGACCCGGCCTTCAAAGGTGACCTGCACCGAGCCGCCGTCCGGGTCGCTCGCGGTGACCTGCAGCGTCGGCGACGTCCCGGCGGTGGTCGCGCCGTTGGCGGGGCCGACGAGCACCGCCTTGTTCGGCTCCTGGGCGACGGCCACACCCGGAAGGACCACACCCGGAACGGCCACGCCCAGCACGGCGACAGCGAGCCCCGCGGCGAAGGCTCGCCTCACGTTGTGACCGAACACCCGACCCACCCCTTGGGCAGCCTGCTCCTGTTCGTCGGCCAGGGCTATTCGGGCAGCGGATGGTACGGCCCGGTCTGGGTGACCTTGGCGATGGCCCGCATCTTGTTCACCGCATCGAGGGCAGCCACCTTGTACGACTCGGCCAGCGTCGGGTAGTTGAAGACCGTGTCCACCAGGTAGTCGACGGTGCCGCCACAGCCCATGACGGTCTGCCCGATGTGCACCAGCTCGGTGGCGTTGGTGCCGAACACATGCACGCCCAGCAGTTCCCGCGACTCGGCATGCACCAGGATCTTGAGCATTCCGTAGGAGTCGCCCAGGATGGCCCCGCGGGCCAGTTCCCGGTACCGCGACACGCCCACCTCGAACGGCACGTTGGCGCTGGTCAGGTCCTCCTCGGTGCGACCGACGAAGGACAGCTCCGGGATGGTGTAGATGCCGATCGGCTGCAGCTCGCCGAGTTTGTTTCCGACCGGCTCGTTGAATGCGTGGTAGGCGGCCCGCCGCCCCTGTTCCATCGCGGTGGCGGCCAGCGCCGGGAACCCGATGACGTCGCCGACGGCGTAGATGTGCTCGACCTCGGTTTGGAAGTTCTCGTTGACCTGCACCTTGCCGCGGTTGGTGGCGGACAGCCCGGCGGCGGCGACGTTGAGCTCGTCCGTGACGCCCTGCCGGCCGGCCGAGTACAGCACCGTGTCGGCGGGGATCTTCTTGCCGGAATCGAGCACGGTCAGCGTGCCGGCTGGGTGTTTCTGCACCTCGCGCACGGTCTCGGAGTAACGGAAGGTGACGGCAAGTTCCCGCAGCTGGTATTGCAGGGCCTCGATGATCTCCTTGTCGCAGAAGTCCAGCATGCTCGGTCGCCGCTCGACGATGGTCACCTTGGTACCCAGCGCGGCGAACATGGACGCGTACTCGATACCGATGACGCCGGCACCGACCACCACCATCGATGAGGGCACCTTCGCGACACTCAGGATCTGGTCCGAGTCGACGATCGTCTCCCCGTCGAACTCCACGAGTGCCGGGTGCGCCGGCTTGGTGCCGACCGCGATGACGATCTTGTCCGCCCGCAGATCGACCGAGTTACCGGATTCGTTGGTCACCACGATGGTGCGCGGATCGGTGAATCGGGCCGAACCGACGTACAGCTGCACGTGGTTGCGGGCGAGCTGGTTACGGATGACGTCGATCTCCCGCCCGATGACGTGCTGGGTGCGCGCCGACAGGTCGGCGATGGTGATCTCTTCCTTGACCCGGTACGACTGGCCGTAGAGCTCGCGCTGGTTCAGGCCGGTCAGGTAGAGGACGGCCTCGCGCAGCGTCTTGGAGGGGATCGTGCCGGTGTTGATGCAGACACCGCCGACCATGTCCCTGCGCTCGATGATCGCGGCCCGGTGGCCGAGCTTGGCCGCCGCGATGGCCGCCTTCTGCCCGGCCGGACCCGACCCGATGACGATCATGTCGTAGCTGTCCATGGCGGGTCACTCCCCAGGTTGCCGGCCGCCGCCGGCGGCTCGTCCCGATCTTCAAGGTACGTCCCGCCTACAAGTAAAGCCCCGTCCCGCCGCGGGCGCGTTCGGAGGCCACCGCCTGCAGGTCACGTTCGCGCAGCACCAGGTAGGTCTCGCCGCCCACCTCGACCTCGTACTGGTCCTCGGGACTGAACAGCACCCGCTCACCCACCTTGACCGATCGCACATGCTGGCCGACGCCGGCGACCTCGCCCCAGACCAGCCGCTTGGCCACCTCGGCGGTCGCCGGGATCAGAATGCCGGCCCTGGTGGTGCGCTCACCGCCCGGCGAGGACGTCTTGATCAGGATCCGGTCGTGGAGCATCTGGATGGCCAGCGGTGCGTCGGACACCGGCCGAGCGTAGTCGTCTGGTCGGCCGAGCTTTCGAGGCCGCCACCCAGCACAGGCGGACCGAGCGCCAGCAATCCGGTGACGTAGGGGCCGGTTTGCTCAGCGCGGTCCGAACGCCGGTCAGTGGCTCGCCGGGTGCACGTACGGCGAACTGGAAAGACCCCGCACGGCTGCCAGGTCGGGGGTCCGGCAGCTGTCCGGGGTCACGGGTATATCGCGCGCGAGCGCATGAGCGTTACAGGTCTCGCCTCGGACTTCACAGAAACTGGAGGGGCGCACGGAGAGTCACCATTCCCCTCCGAAGACGACGATCCGTGATGGCCGGGGCTGTTGAAGGCCGCGTGCACAAGCGAAACTGACGCTTGGATCAGCGCGGCAAGTGCTGAGCGACGCGACACTGGGGGCCGCGCTGATCATCGCGTCACCAAACCGGACAAATCCGGCGTGAAACTGACGCTTGGATCAGCGCGGCAAGGTGCTGGGCGCCCGCGGCGGGGGTCTATCAACTCTCGACCAGCGGCTCGACCAGCGGCTCGGCCGCAGCCCCGCCCCTGGCCTGCTGGGCGATCTCCAGCGCCTTGTCGATGTAGACCCGATAGCCGCGGTCGGCCCGCAGCCCGTGCACCTCGGAGGTGTCCAGGCTGTCCATGTAGTCCAGGATCTGCCTGCTGAACGTCTGCCCGGGCACGAGCACCGGGAAACCCGGCGGGTACGGGGTGACGTAGGTCGCCGACACCACTTCGTGCCCGTTCTCCAGCTTCTCCCGGATCTGCTCGGGCAACAGGTACTCGCACAGACTGTCGTCGTAGGAAAGGAAGAACGCCCGGCGCACATCCCCTTCCGGAGTGTGGACGGCCCCGCCCTCCCCGTCGTCGGAGGGCAGCGGCCGGAACGCCCCGTGGAACGAGGAGAAGTCGGGCAGCGGCGCGGACGCGCTGGTCAGCCGCCGTACCGCGAACTCGTGCGCCGCCCGCTCGGACAGGCTCATGTCGGCGATGGTCTCGTCGAGTTCACGCGCGATCTTGACCAGCACCTCGATGAGGTAGGCCACCGAGCTACGGGTGGTGCCGATGTTCGTCATGAACAGCACGCTGTTGCGGGCGGTCTTGTTGATCTGCACACCGTGCCGGTCCATCAGGTGCACCCGCTTGAAGGTGTCCCCGTCGATGCCGGTGGCGCCGATGAAGATCGTCACCCGACAGGGGTCGAGCGCGAACTCGTCGGTGCGCCAGGCGATCTGCATGTTCTTCAGGCCCGACCGCAGCGGCTGCCCGATGCCCGACGGCCGGAACTCGGCGGGGATCAGGTCGGCGGTGGTCAGGCAGCGCATGTACTTGCGCAGCAGCGGATGGTTGTCCACCGCATCGCGCAGCCGCATCGCGTACTCGACCTGCTTCTGCACCAGCTCGAAGCCCTCCAGCGCGGCCTGCCGGCGCCCCAGGTCCAGCGAGGCGAGGATCTGGTAGTTCGGTGACGTCGAGGTGTGTGCCATGTAGGCCTCGTGGAAGGTCTCCTCCACCTTCTGCCCGAAGTCCTGATCGAAGACGTGGATCATCGATCCCTGACGCAGCGACGTCAGCGTCTTGTGCGTCGATTGCGTGGCGTAGACCCGCACCCTGGCCCGGGCCGGGTCTGGGATCAGCCGGGTGTTCAGCAGGTCCTCGTCGGAGGCGCCGCGCATCTGCTCGTGCCAGGCCGCAAACACCTTGCGATACTGCGGGTCCCGCAGCTTGCCCAGCAGCGAGCCGGCCGAGTGCATCGCTGTCCGCGGCCGGTAGACCGGGTGGAACCGGGCGAACGCGAACCAGGCCTCATCCCACAGGAACACCAGGTCCGGTTTGATCGCCAGGCACTCCTGCATGACCCGCTCGACGTCGTACACCATCCCGTCGAACGTGCAGTTGGTGAGCATGAGCAGCTTGACCCGGTCGAGCTTGCCGGCGTGTCGCAGCTGCAGCAGCTGGGCCTTGACCGTCCGCAACGGCACCGCCCCGTACATCGAGTACTCGTTGAGCGGGTACGCGTCCAGGTAGATGACGTGCGCGCCGGAGAGCATCAGCCCGTAGTGGTGGGACTGATGGCAGTTGCGGTCGACGAGCACAATGTCGCCGGGCTGCACCAGCGCCTGACAGACGATCTTGTTCGCGGTGGAGGTGCCGTTGGTGGCGAAGTAGGTCTGCCGGGAGCCGAACGTCTTCGCCGCAAGGTCCTGCGCCTCCCGCAGCGGACCGGTCGGTTCGAGCAGCGAGTCAAGGCCGCCGCAGGTCGCCGACGTCTCGGCCAGGAAGATTTCCAGGCCGTAGAAGTCGATCATGTCCCTGATCCAGTGTGAGTTCACGATCGACTTGCCCTGGGAGGTGGGCAGCGCGTGGAACACCCCGGTCGGCCGGTGGCTGTACTTCTGCAGAGCGTTGAAGAAGGGCGCCTGGTACCGCTCCTGGATGCCGTTGAGCAGGCTCAGGTGCAGCTCGAGCGTGCCCTCCCGGGAGTGGAAGATCCTCCGGAAGTCGTGGGACAGCCACCCGGCGACGTCCTCCAGGGTGATCTCGGTCATCAGGTACAGGTCGAGTTCTGGTCGGATGCCGATCAGGGCCTTGCCCAGCATCTCGGCCCGTTCCTCGACGGAGTGCGCCATCAGGTCGTCCGGGGAGCGGTCGTCGATGAAGTGAGCGACCGCGGACATGTCCCGCCCGGAGTGCTGCGAGAACCGCCGCTTGATGACACAGGCCTGCAGGCTGAAGTTGATCCGGGCGGCGATCACCGCGTCCTCGTAGCTGGGCACCACGACGATCTCGTAGATGAACTCGTCGTCGGGCCGCCGCCAGGCCCGGAGTTCGGCGCGCAGGGCACGCTCCTGGGCCTCGGTCATGTCCTCGACGACGAGGACCTCGAAGTAGGGCCGCTCGGGCACGCCGGTGGACGACGGGGCGCCCGGATGGTCCAACTGGTCGGTGATGGCGGCGGCCACCGACCAGGGGATGCCGTTGCGGAAGGAGTCGCTGGCCAGGGCCCGGCTGACGCTGGCGACGGCCCGGGAGAACCGGGTGTACTTGCCTGCCGTGAAGAGCCGGCGGCCGGACTGGAACGCCTGTGGGCCGGGGAACGCCCAGTACCGTTCGATCGGATTGAGCCGATCAATCAGTTCGGCGACCCGGTCGACATGCGCATCCAACGGGCGGTCGGCGGCGGATGCGTCGGCCAGCCGCTCGGCCGCCTCCTCCAGGGTGGACCAGGTGTCCTTGCGATACTGGGACAGGTTGTTGTAGCCGCGGAGCACCTTGCCTGCGCCGTTCATCTGCCGCCCCCTTGCGGTGAGTCGGGTCAACCGTCGGGTGCGCGGCGGACCGTTGACCATCTTGCGCGCGGTCGTCAGGCTCCGCCAAACCGGGTCAGCGGGGTGTCAACCGAGGATTTGCGCGGCCCGCCGAATCACCGTCGCCGCCGGCCCGGCCCAGGAACGATCGCGGAACATCCGGCCGCCCCACACGACCGAAAGCTCCGCGGGCCGCGACGAGCGGGCCCGGGACTCGACTGTCAGAACGCGAGTGCCAGTCCCGGATCCGCCAGCAGCGC
>JBIOVW010000857.1:0-2499 GCA_044867945.1 Nakamurella sp.
GGCCGCCTCGTCGCCCCTGGCCGTTCGGTGCAACAGGTCCTCGGCGAGGACGCCCGATTCGTCGGGACCATCCCCCGCGCCGACGGGTCGACCGGGGTTGGGTTCGTCACCCAAAGCCGGTAGCGAAGTCGGCATCGGCCCATCCTCTCCCAGGACGCCGGTCGTTGCCGGCATCGTCGGGTGGTGGTTCGTGGCTGCGCGTCCAGCGGATGGCCGGGACGAACGGGTCGGCCGCGAGCACACTGGCAGTCAGCAGGAGAACCACTCAGCAAGAGATCGAGCAGGACGGGAGCGACACCGGATGGTCGACGACGCGAACACCGCACCGCCGACGGGGCCCGCACTGCCGACGGTGCACCGGTTCGACACCGAGATCGAACTGCACGGCAAGACCGCCACCGGCTTTCGGGTGCCGGTCTCGGTTGTGCAGGCGCTGGGGTCGGGCAAGAAGCCGCGGGTGGTCGTCACCATCGGACCGCACACCTACCGCAGCACGGTCGCGGTGTACGACGGCGTGCCGATGCTGCCGTTGAGCGCCGAGAACCGCACCGCCGCCGGGGTGCGGTCCGGCGAGATCGTCGAGGTCGGGTTGACGCTGGACACGGCAGAGCGCAGCGTGGACGTGCCGCCGGACCCCGCTGCCGCGCTGGCCGAGCGCCCCGGCGCACAGGCGTCGTTCGATGCCCTTTCCTACAGCCGACGGCGTGCCCACGTGCTGGCCGTCGAGGGTGCCAAGGCAGCCGACACCAGGGCACGCCGCGTCGCCCGGGTCGTCGACGACGTGGCTCGCTGAGAAAGAGTGGTCTGAGAAAGAAAATCGGCGGGTCACCCATCCGGGGGCCGCGAGGAGGCGAACAACGGTCATGTCCATCCGAGCAGGCGCACCGAACCCGACCGGCGATGCCGCTGGGGCTGACGGCGCCGTCGTCGGTTCCGGCCCGACGCCCGCGCCCGGGCGGCGTCTGACGATCCCGATGGCCGGCCTGCTCGGCATCGTCACCGTCGGGCTGACCTTCGCCATCGCCGAGTTGCTGGCGGCGCTGGCCAATTGGTTCAACCTGCTGCACCCCAGCGCATCCCCGATCAACTCACTCGGCGCCACGTTCATCGAGCTCACGCCGGAGTGGCTCAAGTCGTGGGCCATCGAGACGTTCGGCGAGAACGACAAGACAGCCTTGCGGGTCGGCATGGGCATCACCGTGCTCCTCGCCGCGATCGCGATCGGACTGATCACCCGCAAGAGCCCCCGCTGGGGCGTCGCGCTGTCGGTGGTGCTATTGCTGGTGACCGGAGTCGCCATCCTGACCAGGGCCGACGCCGGCGTGCTCGACCTGCTGCCGCTGGCGGTGGGCGGGGCGGCGGGCATCTGGTTCCTGGTGACCGCGGTGCGCTCGGCGCTGGACCTGCCGGTGGCAAGGACCTCCGCGCCCGTACCGACGGCGACCGTATCGGCGGCGACGGACACCGACCGGCTCCCGGTGGTCGAACCGGCCCCCGGCAAGGTCGTGCTGACCGGCGCCGACCACCCGATGGCCGCCGCCGGGCGCGCGGCCGGCCCAGGAAGCGGGCCAGTGAATCGGCGGGCGTTCTTCCGGTTGGCCGGGATCGGCGCCGTGGCCGCGGTGGCGGCCGGAGCGATCGCCCGGTGGATCCCCTCGGCCGCCGAGGTCGAGGCGAGTCGAGCAGCTGCGGCCGCGGCCATCCCGGATGTGCCGGACGCCCAGGTCCCGACCACCTCGGCCGGCCCGACGAGACCGACGAGCCCGACCCGCGCGACCGGCAGTGCGACCGGCGCCGTCAAAACCCTGGATTCCGTGCCCGGCATCACCCCTTACGTGACCAACAACGAGGACTTCTACCGGATCGACACCGCGTTCACCTTTCCCGGGCTGACCGCGGAAGAGTGGTCGCTGAAGATCCACGGCGCCGTCGACAATCCCTTCGAGATCTCGTTCGCCGAGCTGATCGCCCGGCCGATGGTCGAGCGGTCGGTCACCCTGACCTGCGTGTCCAACCCGGTCGGCGGGCCGTATGCCGGCAACGCGGTCTGGCAGGGCGTGCTCATCGCCGACCTCATCGCGCAGGCGAAGCCGCGGGCGGAGGCCGATTGCGTGCTGTCCACCAGCGCGCAGGACGGCTTCACCGTGACCACCCCGCTCGAGGCGCTGACCGACGGTCGGGATGCCCTGCTCGCGGTCAAGATGAACGGCGAACCGCTGCCCGCCGCCCACGGCTTCCCGGTGCGGATGGTGGTTCCCGGCCTGTACGGCTACGTCTCGGCGACCAAGTGGGTCGTCGATATCGAACTGACCCGCTTTGACGAGGTCACCGCCTACTGGACCGACCGGGGCTGGTCCCCGAAGGGGCCGATCAAGACGTCCTCCCGGATCGACGTGCCCGCCTCGTTGGCCTCGCTGCCGGCCGGCCGCATCCCGGTGGCGGGCGTCGCCTGGGCCCAGCACCGCGGCATCAAGGCCGTCCAGGTGCAGGTCGACGACA
>JBIOVW010000858.1:0-5979 GCA_044867945.1 Nakamurella sp.
CCCCGCCCTGGTCGACGCGTGATTGATAGTAGTCGCCTCGACCACGATCGGACGGAGCACTAGCCTCCTGAGACCAGATTGACCGGTGGAATTCCTGCCTCCTGCCCCTGTGCGTAGCGAAGAACCATACGATTCCTGGTTGGAATGAACCCATTTGATGCAGACTTCTGACGTCGGTGTCATTGCAGGGCGCGTTCGGTGACCTCATCCCGGCGGGGCGCGTCCCGGACGGCGTAGCCAAGTCCGGCAGAACTCGCCACATCCCGCCGCCGCCATCGCAGTGCGTGACCGCGCAATTCCGTCGCGTACTGGCTCCGCTTGGTCGGCCACCGCGCCAACTGTCATCATCCGATCACTGCCCGGCGTCGCCGGGCCTTTTGATGATGACGGAGTGTGCCGATGAGCCTGCCGCCGCACAGTCCCGGGCCCCGCCCTGATCGGGGGCCGAAGCGGCGGCGCACGGCCACCACACTGATCACCGTGCTGGGCCTGATCACGTCGGCCGTCGCGGTCTCCGTCGCCTTCGCGACCAGCAGCTCCGCAGCCGGCGAACTGGTCCGCGACACCTTCGCCCGGACGGCCACCAACGGGTGGGGGCCGGCCCAGGTCGGCGGTGCCTACACCTTCAGCGATCGGACGGCGTTCAGCGTCAGCGGTGGACGCGGCGTGATCAAGCTGGCGTCGGCCGGCCAGTCCCGTCAGGCGAACCTGGCCGTGTCCAGCACCGATCAGGTCACCACCGCCTCCGTCGGGGTCACGGCGCTGCCGACCACCGGCAACGGCACCTACATCGCCCTGCTCGCCCGCAACGGCGGCGGCAAGGCGTACCGGGCCATGCTCACCGTCAAGCCCGGCGGCACGGCGACGCTCGCGGTCACCCGCATCGACGGCTCGGCGAGCCGGCTGACCGCGATCGGTCCGGCGGTGACCCTGCCGAACAAGGTGGCCGCGAGGTCGCTGTTCAAGATCGAGCTGACCACCAGCGGGACGTCCGACGTCGAGATCAGCGCCCGGGCCTGGCCGGCCACCGGAAGGGCCCCCACCGCGCAGATCAAGCAGACCGACTCGTCCGCGGGTCGCATCAGCACCGGGGGCACGTTCGCCATCTGGGCGTACACCTCCTCCAGCAGTGGGGCCAGCACGGTGCTGGTCGACGATGTGACCGTCCGCCCGCCGGGCGGAACCGCCACTGCGCCCACCACGACGACCCCGACCACGGTGCCCGCCGCCGCGACGGTGGCCGGTGCCGCCGGCCAGCCGACCCAGTACGGCGGCGCCCCCGCCCTTGGCAGCAAGTCCTACGCCGCCCCGGCGGGCGCCACGTTCGTCTCGCCGACCGGCAACGACAGCGCAGCGGGCACGCTGGCCGCGCCGTACCGGACCATCGCCAAGGCGGTCAGCACCGCGTCGTCCGGACAGACCATCGTGCTGCGCCGCGGCACATACCACGAATCGGTCACCATCCCGTCCGGCAAGACCCTGACGATCCAGCCCTACCGCAACGAGATCGTCTGGCTGGACGGCAGTTCCGTGGTCACCGGGTGGGTGGCCGACGGCAACCGGTGGCGGGTCGACAACTGGACCGCCGAGTTCGATGCCAGCCCCACCTACAAGCGCGGCGAGCCGGACAACCCGGAGGAGCACTGGGGCTTCGTCAACCCGAACTACCCGATGGCCGCCCACCCAGACCAGGTGTGGATCAACAACGCGCCCCAGGCACAGGTGGGTTCGCTGGGCGAACTGGGCGCCGGCAAGTTCTTCGTCGACTACGCCACCGACCGGCTCTACCTCGGGTCGAACCCGGCCGGCAAGACCGTCCTGGCGAGCGACCTGTCCACCGCGATCAAGGTCCGGGCCGACGGGAGCGTGTTGCGCGGGTTCGGGGTGAGCCGCTTCGCCCCGTCCGTGCCCGACCTGGGCGCGGTGAGCGTGGGAAAGCCCAACGCCAAGGTCGAGAACATGGTGTTCGTCGACAACGCCACCACCGGGCTGTCCCTGGTCGGCACCGACCTGACCGTCACCAACATCACCTCCGCCCGCAACGGCATGCTCGGCGTGCACGCCAACTACGCCGACCGCCTGACGGCCACCGGGGTGACCTCGCTGTCGAACAACCTGGAGCGCTTCAACAGCTCCCCGGTGTCCGGTGGCTTCAAGATCACCCGCACCCGGGGCATCACCGTCAAGGGAGGTCAGTTCCGGGACAACCTCGGCCCCGGGCTGTGGCTGGACGAGTCGACCTACGACTCGAAGATCGTCAACAACAAGATGATAAACAACAGCTCGCACGGCGTCTCGGTCGAGCTGTCCTCGACCGCGGTGCTGGTGAACAACCTGCTCATCGACAACGACGGCTACGGCATGAAGATCAACGACATCAGTTCGGTCCGGGTCTGGAACAACACGTTGATCAACAACAACCGGCCGATCAACATCGTCCAGGACACGCGCCGGGCCAGCAATCGGAGCACGGCCGGGCACGACCCGCGTCAGCCGTTCCCCGACCCGACGATGACCTGGATCAACGGCCCGGTCGAGGTGCGCAACAACATCATCGCCGGCACCACCGGCAACTGCCTGCTCTGCGTGGAGGACTACTCCAAGGAGTTCAGCGCCGAGCAGATGGGGGTCAGCGCGCTGGGCAACGTCTATCAGCGGGCCAACACCTCCACACCGACCTGGGTGGCGGTCTGGTCGACCGGCCCGGGCAATCCGAAGGTCTTCACCACGCTCGCGGCCTTCAAGTCGGCCACCGGGCAGGAGGCGTCCAGCCTAGCGTTGGACGGCAACGCCGCCACCAGCAGCACCGGGGCGCCGACCGCCGCGGTGACCAGAGCCGTCGCCTCGGTGGCCCGGCCGCTGCCCGCGGACCTGGCCGCGCTCACCGGGCTCGGCTCGGGCAGCAAACGCTTGGGCACCTCGCTGCGGAAGTAGCGCGCGGGACGGCCGGTTGCGGCGTGCTGGTTCCGTCGGCAACCTGCGCGAAGTGGTGAACGGCGCCCGGTTCAGAAGAAAAGTGCCCGGCTGGCGACCACTTTCCTTCTGAACCGGGGTCGTGACGGCCGGTGCCGGTATGACGATGTACCTTTGTTGTATGACGATGTTGAGCTTCCGGGTCGATGAGCTGCAGGCCCACGAGGCGCAGTCGTGGGCGGAACGACTCGGCATCGACCGATCCGAGTTGCTGCGCGAGGCGCTATACCGGCACCTGCTTCGGTTGGCCAGTGAGCGAGATGCCGAAACATGGCAGGGAGAGCCGCTGACCGCCGACGAGCAGTCATTCAACGCCATCGAGTACTGGGCTCCGGCGGAGGACTGGGCGGACTGGACCGATGCAGCGCGGTGAGATCTGGTTCGCCGGGACACCGGGTGGGGATCGGCCGGTTCTTGTCCTCACCCGCGATCCGGTCGCTGAGCGGATGGGCGCGGTCGTCGTTGCAGCGTTGACCCGCACCGTGCGCGGGCTGGTGTCCGAACTCGAACTCACTCCCCAGGATGACGGGGTTCCCAGCACATGCGTCGCCAACTTCGACAACCTGCACACATTGCCCAAGGAGGCGTTCCGGCGCAGGGTCACCGTTCTGTCGGCGGTACGCATGAATCACGCTTGCCGCGTTCTCCTCGCGGCGACCGGTTGCTGATCCGCTCGTCCGATGACAGTTGTCGGTCGGCCGACGGGAACGGCTAGCGCCGCCCCGCCAACAGGCGGCGCGGCACCCGTCCGGCCACCGACACCGCCTTGCGCGCGGTGGGCCCAAGCCCGTCGGAACGCAGGGTGCGGACGGCGCTGGCCTTGTACTCCCGCACGAGCCGGCGCACCGACCGCTCGACGCCACCCTCGTGGCGGGGCCCGTAGTAGTAGTCCGGGGCCTGCAGGATCCACGCCTCGGAGATCACGTCGGGGGTCCAGTTCTCGAACGGGTTCCGATGTCCGTCCGCCCGCACCCGCCGGGCCGCGTCCCGGAGAATGTCCAGGTAGCGGTACCCCTGGGCGGCCGGCGACAGCGACCACAACACCTGGCTGCGGGCGGCGTGGCCGATTCGGGCGCGCAGCTCGACGTCGTCGATCAGTCGCAGCAGCGCGGCCACCCAGTCGTCCACGCTGGTCGCCAGCAGCCCGGTGACCCCGTCCCGGATCGACTCGCGGAAGGGCTCGGACGGGCTGGCCACCGTCGGCGTCCGGGTCAGCGCCGCCTCCAGCCACTTGATCGCGCTCTTGGCCTCGTTGAACACCTTGCCCGGTTCGAGCGGGGCCAGGTTCACATCCAGGTCACGCAGCACCGCCGGCAGCTCGTCCCACGGCATCAGCGGCATCCGCCGAATCCGTCCCTGGTAGGGCTCCAGCGCCGCCGTGTACTCCAGCAGGCCGCCGATCCACAGCTCGACGTCCGGCCGTTCCTGCATGACCCGGACGACGGCCGGTTCGACGAACGCCCAGTCCTCGTTGTGGGTGTTGGTGCCGGACAGATAGCCGATCCGGATGGGACCTGGCTTGCGGGGACGCTGCACCTGACGATCCGACAGCCGGGCGATCTCCCGGCCGACCCCGTTGGCCCAGCGGTAGGCAGGCAGGCCGGTCAGCTCGGTCACCCGCTCGCACAGCATCGGAGTCGAGCCGATGTAGGCGTCGCAGGCCTCCAGGGTGGTCCGGTAGCGACGGATGCCCTGCCAGTACAGGTCCAGGTCCATCCCCGGCAGCTTGGTCAGCACCGGGTCGAGTTCGCCGCGCAGCGACGGGTCGAAGATCAGGTCGTCGATGTCGAACAGGATCGGCACCGGCTCCGGGCGATCCCGGATCAGCTCGATCAGGTCCAGGATCTGCTCGGTGGCGGGCACCCGGTAGAACACCACGGCGTCCGCGGCGCGGGCCTTGCGCGGCACCTGCACGTCCCGGTACATGTGCAGGTCGGCTCCCACCCCGTCGGCGGCCAGTGCCTCCTTGACGAAGTGCGCCCGGTAGCGCAGGGGCGCACCGTCGATACCCGCGACGATCAGCACGCGGCGGATGACCGGCTCGGACAGCGCCGGCGACTCGGCCCGCTCACCCGGGGCTTCTGCCGGCCCGGCGGCCGCCACACCATCAAACCTCGAACGCCGACGCACGCTCTCGTACCAGGCCTGCAGCTGGTCCAGCTGCTCGTCCAGCGTGCGCAGCTGCAGCGCGCCCGGCGGCGGCTGCAGCCGGGCCAGCAATTCGCGGTCCTCGATCAGCCGGCGCATCGCCCCGGCCAGCGCCTGCGCATCCCCCCGCGGGACGACGAGGCCGTTCACCCCGTCGGTGACCACTTCGGTGGGGCCAGGGTTGTCCCCGGTGATCACCGCGCACCCGGCGGCCAGCGCCTCCCGGGTGAGCAGGGAATACGACTCCAGCATCACCGACGACATCAGCAGCACGTCGTACCCGGCCAGGACCGTAGCGGCCCGGTCGGCGGCGTAGGGCGGTCGCAGGCGCACCTGCTCGGGCACGTCCGTGGGCTGCTCGCCCATGCCGTAGAGGTCCAGCGTCCAGCCGTCCTGATCGGTCAGCAGCCGGGCCGCGTCCGCCGCCAGGTACCCGCCCTTGACCGGATGCCGCCCACCGGCGAAGACGAACCGCACCGGCCCATCGAAGCCGGATCGGTGCGTGGCCAGGCGCACATCGTCCGGGGCCGGGTTCTCGTCCAGCCGCAGCCGGGCCGGGTCCACTCCGTTGGCCGCCAGGAGGCCAACCATCGTGGCCGAGGGCGCCAGCACCAGGTCGGCGTTGCGCAGATGCATCGCCAACCGCCGGTTGCGATCGTCCAGCCAGGATCGGTCCCGCTCGCACGGGCAGGCGCTGCAGTCGACGACCGACGAGCACGGCCGCAGGTCGGCGGTGACCAGGAACTGACGCGCGCACCACCACCACATGTCGTGCATGGTGATCACCACGCCGGCCCCGGAGGCGGCCGCGGTGGACACCAGGGAACCGCCCAGCCCCTGCAGGTTGTGCACGTGCAC
>JBIOVW010000859.1:0-6153 GCA_044867945.1 Nakamurella sp.
ACGCCGCCTGGACGCGACGGAACGGTGGGCCTACCCGGCCCGGTCCAGCCGGCGGTCCAGGCTGATCGCCGCGTCGATCAGGGCGAGGTGGGTGAATGCCTGCGGGAAGTTGCCCAGGTGCCGGCCACTGACCGAGTCCAGTTCCTCCGCGTACAGACCCAGGATGGAGGCGTGCGAGAGCAACCGCTCGCACAGGCCGTGCGCCCGTTCCTCCTCGCCGATCTCGACCAGCGCCGCCACCAGCCAGAACGAGCAGATGGTGAAGGTGCCCTCCTCGCCGGCCAGGCCGTCGTCCGTCTCCTCCACCCGGTACCGCAGCACCAGCCCGTCGTGGGTGAGTTCGTCGGCGATGGCCAGCACGGTGGCCCGGATGCGCGGGTCGTCCGGCGGTAGGAATCGCACCAGCGGCGCCAGCAACAGGGAGGCGTCCAGGGCGTCCGAGCCGTACCGCTGCACCAGCGCGCCACGGTCGTCGACCCCGTTCGTCAGCACGTCGTCGTGCACCTCGTCGGCGATCTTCTGCCACTTCTCGGCGATCTCGTGCGAGTCGTGCAGCCGGGCCAGCCGCACGCCGCGGTCCAAGGCCACCCAGCACATGATCTTCGACGCGGTGAAGTGCTGCGGCTCGCCGCGCACCTCCCAGATGCCGCGGTCCGGCGCCCGCCAGTGCGCGGCCGCCTGCTCGACCTGGGCGATGACGATAGGCCACAGCTCCTCGGGCATCTGTTCACGGGAGCGGGTGTGCAGGTAGATGGAGTCCAGCAGCGCGCCCCACACGTCGTGCTGCTGCTGGTTGAAGGCGCCGTTGCCGATGCGCACCGGCCGGGCGTCGTCGTACCCGGTCAGGTGGTCCAGCGTCCTTTCCTGCAGCTGCCGCTCCCCGCCGACGCCGTACATGACCTGCAAATCGTTCGGATTGTCCCGGCACACGTCGTGGATGAAATAGAAGAAGTCGTTGGCCTCCCGGTCGAAACCCAGCGTGTACAGGCCCCACAACGCGAAGGTGGAGTCCCGGATCCAGGTGTAGCGGTAGTCCCAGTTCCGCTCGCCGCCCGGTGTTTCCGGCAGCGAGGTGGTGGCCGCGGCGAGCAGCGCACCGGTCGGCGCGTAGGACAGCCCCTTGAGCGCCAGCGCCGACGACTGCAGGTAGGCGCGCCACGGATGATCCGGGAACGTGCCCTGGCTCAGCCATTGCCGCCAGTACTCACCGGTCCGCCACATCCACTGCTCGGCCTCGGCGGTGTCCGCGGGCGCCGGCAGATCGGAGAAGGCCAGTGCGACGTAGTGGATGTCGTCGTTCTTCATCTTCGTGCGGGCCAACGCGGTGCGGCCCTCGAGGCCGATACGCAGCGAGCTGGACAGCTTCAGCGTCGGCTGCCCCTTCGCGGATGCGATGACCTCCGAGTAGTCCGACTTCGGATATGCCCATTTCCCGCCCTTGCGGGCGTAGTCGAAGACCGGCTCGCAGGTCATCTGCACGTCGACGGTGCCGTAGACGCATTTGACGGTGCGCAGCAGGACGTGCGCCGCGTCGTCATCGGTGGGCGATCGGCGGTGGGTCTTGGACCGCTGATCGGTGTTGTGCCACTCGGCCATGATCAACGCGTCGCGGACGATCAGCCAGCCGGTCGGCGTCTGCCAGGTGGTCTCCAGGACGAGGGTGCCGGGCAGGTACCGGCGGGCCGCCGGCACCGCGACGCCGAACGGCGCAACCCGGAACGAGCCGCCGGCCCGGTCCAGGATCGCGGTGAAGATGCTCGGCGAGTCCGGCCGGGGCACGCACATCCACTCCACCGCACCGGACGGCGCGACGAGGCAGTTGGTCTCGCAGTCGGACAGGAACGCGTAATCACCGATGCTCGGGAAGTTGCCCGTGCTGGCATGAACCGGGTGCAGGCTTCCGTCCCCCTCCTTCGGCCCGGCGTTGGGTGGGTTGAGTCCCTCGACCGTGCCCGAGCGGGTCGTCGTCACGGTGTCGAGGCTGGTGCCGAGTTCGTCGACGGTGGTGACGTCGGCATCGGTGTCGGTCATCCGTGCATTGTCGACCATTCGGTCCGTCCCGATGTGGCGAACAGGTCACGGCCAGGTGTCGGACGGGACTCGAAGCGCCGGGTGCCGCGTGGGGCCATGATCCTCTAGGCTGGACGTGCCAACCAGGGGGGCCTCGTGCCGGGGCGGGCGACGCAGCATGGCTCACGGCGTGGACAACGGTGTTCGACGGTCTTCCGCTCACCACCGTTTCTCGGAGGCTTCACCATGCCCCTGCCCAATCGACTGGTTGCCGAGTTCATCGGCACGTTCGTCCTCGTCTTCGGCGGCTGCGGGGCCGCCGTGCTCGCCGCCGGTGTCCCCGACGTCGGAATCGGATTCCTCGGCGTGTCCCTGGCTTTCGGCCTGACCGTGCTGGTCATGGTCTACACCGTCGGCCGCATCTCCGGCGGTCACTTCAACCCGGCCGTCTCGTTGGGTCTGGTGCTCGGCGGACGGCTGCCGGCACGCGACCTGCTGCCGTACATCCTCGTCCAGGTGGTCGGTGCGATCGCCGCCGCCGGCCTGCTGTACGTGGTTGCCGGCGGCAAAGCCGACTTCGTCATCGACAACACCCAGGCCGGCGCGTTCGCCACCAACGGGTTCGGTGACTTCTCGCCCGAGGGCTACTCGCTGCTCGCCGCGCTGATCATCGAGGTCGTGCTGACCGCGATCTTCATCTTCGTGATCCTGGGCGCCACCGACTATCGTGCGCCTGCCGGGTTTGCCGGCCTGGCCATCGGGCTGTCGCTGACGCTGATCCACCTGATCTCGATCCCGGTCACCAACACCTCGGTGAACCCGGCCCGGTCGACCGGGCCGGCGTTGTTCGTCGGCGGCACCCCGCTGACCCAGCTCTGGCTGTTCTGGGTGGCGCCGCTGGTCGGCGCGGCCATCGCCGGTTTCGCCTACAAGTACCTGGCCGGGTCCAAGGGCGCGGCGGACGAGCTGGCCGAGGCTCAGCCCGGCGTCGCCGACTCGTAGGCCCAGGCCGAGATTGTGTGACATCGGTGCGGCCCAGCCGCACCGATCTCAGACGGTCAGCTGTTCCCTGGCGCGCTATCTCATCGATGCCCAACCAGCAAGGCCAGCGCCGAAGATGTGGATCATTCGGGGCGGAATCGGGCATATCCCCGGGAGGATCGGCGCGACCGGGAGTTGTGCACAGGGTCGGAAGCAGCGCCGGGCGGAAATGCCCACACTCGGCCGATGCCCGAACCGATGCAGCCCTGGCGGCGCCTCGCCGACGAGCAGTCCGGTGTGATCAGCCGGCAGCAACTGCTCGCGATGGGGCTGACCAGAGATCAGGCGCGGCGACACCTGGCCGGTCGCCGATGGCAGATCCTGCGGCCGAGCGTCTATGCCACGCACACCGGGCCGATCACCGACGCCGCCGCGCACACGGCCGCCCTGCTGTATGCGGGAACCGGCGCCGCGCTCAGTCATGCCACGGCGCTGTGGTGGGACGGGGTTCTCGACGAACGCCCTGTCCTGATCCATGTGAGCATCCCGGCGAGCCGGCAGGTGGTGCCCGCCGAGGGGCTGCGGATTCACCGTGCACGGGAGCTGTCCGTCAAGGTGCATCCGGCCGCGTCGCCGACCCGCACGAGGCTTGAGCATTCGGTGCTGGATCACATCGAGGGTGCCGGTGCGGCGGTCGTCGTGGACATCATCACGCGCTCCGTCCAACGTCGGCTGACGACGGCCGGCAGGTTGCGCGAGACCTTGGCCCTCCGGCCCCGGCACACCCATCGAACCTTGCTCACCGAGGTACTGGCCGATGTCGGCGAGGGAGCGCATTCCCCGCTGGAACGCAGGTACCTCCGTGACGTCGAACGCGCACACGGCCTGCCGCGGTGCGCGGAACAAGGCCGAGCGCATCGGATCCGGCACCAGGTACCTCGATGTTCGATACCGGCGCTGGTCCGTCGTCGTCGAGCTCGACGGCCGCGCCGCCCACCCGTACGAGGGAGTTTCCGCGACATGCACCGCGACAATCGGCTCGTGGTGGCGGGAGACGTGGTGCTCCACTTCGGCTGGCGGGACGTGATCGGTCGGCCCTGCGAGGTTGCGGCGCAGGTGACGCAGGTCCTGCGGGTGCGGGGTTGGACCGGCTCGCCCCGGGCCTGCGGCCCGTCCTGCGCGGGCTTGTGACAGGTGATCGTGGGAGATCGGTGCGGCCATCCCGCACCTTTCCCACACGATCTCCCGCCGCGCTGCTGGTCGGCCGACGCGATCGCCGGATTCGCCTACGAGTACCTGGCTCCAGGTTGCGGCGGGTCGGGTGGCTCGGCCGCCTGTGGCCGAAGCTCGCTCCACTGCTGCGCCAGCCGGGCGATGCCCAGCTGCCGCACGCACTTCTGCGCCGCCATGCCGACCGCCTCGGTGAACGTGGGGAACGCGAACTGCAGGTCCGCCAGCTGCTCGATGCGCATGTTCGTCGCCATGCAGGTCGCGACCATCTGGATGATCTCGGCGGAGTACTCGCCCAGGACGTGGGCCCCCAAGATGTAGCGCCGGTTCGACTCGACGATGAGCTTGCAGAACCCGCCGGAGCGGGCGTCGACCACCGGGCGCAGCAGGTCGTCGTACCGGACGATCGCCACCTCGCAGTCGTACCGGGCGCGTGCCTCGTCCTCGGTCAGCCCGACGCTGCCGTACTCGGGATCGGTGAATGACCCGGTCGGCACGATCTCGTGGGTGTTCCGGCGGCGGGTGCCCATCACCGCGTTCTCCGCGGCGATCAGGCCCTGCTGCCGGGCGCTGGGCACGAGCATCGACAGGCCGGTTGCGTCGCCGGCCGCGAAGATGTGATCGATGTTGCTGACCAGTCGGTCGTCGACCGTGACGTAGCCGCCCTCGGTCCGCAGGCCGATCGTCTCCGGTCGCAGCGCGTCGGCGTTGCCCGGCCAGCCCACGGCGAAGAACACCAGCTCGGCCGCGATCGTGTGCTCGACGCCGTCCGTCGAGTGACGGACCAGGAACACATCCCCCGACCGTTCGATGGAGGTGGCCCGGGTACCCGTGACGATCCGCATCCCCTTCGTGGTGAAGGCCGCCGCCAGACCGTCGGAGACGTCGCGGTCCGAGCGCGGCTTGATCCGGTCGGCATACTCGAGAACGGTGACCTGCGAGCCGAAGTCGACCAGGATGGAGGCGAGCTGACACCCGGTGTCGGAGCCGCCGATGACCACCGTGGACACCGGCAGCTCGGTGAGGCTGCGGATGTCCTCGTAGGTCAGTGCCAGGTCGGAGCCCGGGATCGGCAGCCGGCCGGCGTGTCCGCCGACCGCGACGACGATCGCGTCGCCCGAGAAGCGCGCACCGTCCTGCGTCCCGATGGTGTGCTCGTCGACGAACCAGGACGACCCGACACCCTGCACCAGCCGGACGCCGCAGCTCTCGATGTAGTCGCTCATCCGCTTGACGTCGTGCGAGTAGTCGGCCACGCGCATGGCATTGGCCACCGCCGCCTTCACGTCGACCACCGGGGCGACACCCCGCAGGCCGAAGGTCTCCCACGCGCGGGCGTCCCGGACCAGCCGCGCGGCCCGGGCCAGGGTGCGCACGGGGGCGGGTCCCTCGTTCACGCTGGTGCCGCCCACCCGCTTGCGCTCGACCAGCGTCACCTGCGCGCCCAGTTCGGCGCCCTGCAGCGCCGCGGACACTCCGGCGGGTCCGCCGCCGATCACCAGAAGCTCCACCGGCTCAGTGTGCGGGGGTGGCCCGATCCCTGCTCGGGGACCGGTTTGGAGCGCTGACTGCCGCGCTGATCCAAACCCACAATCGCGCCCGTTTCGTCCGTTCCGGTGGGTGTTGGATCAGCGCGGCCGGCGGGTCCGGCCGGGGCTGGGGTACCGCGCTCATCAGTCGAGACCAACCGTGACCGTTACGTCCTTTATGCGCGGTCCAGCACAGGCCCGGGGGACCCGCGCTGATCCAACAACCACTTTTGCGCCGGATTCGTCCGGTTCGGTGGTTCTTTGATCAGCGCGGTGCGGCCTGGGCGTTGGTCGCGAGCGCGACCCCGGTTTCAACCTGATGGGACGGACCCGCCAGGGGCCTACCCGCCGTTCAGTCGAAGCCAAAGGTGACCGTTACGTCGGAAACGCCCCGCCGGCACCG
>JBIOVW010000860.1:0-4530 GCA_044867945.1 Nakamurella sp.
CCGGTTCGGTGGCGTCGCTTGGCGAAGGGGTCGGGATTCGTTCCGCGCAGTCCGATGAATCCGGCCGGTTCGAGCAGATTGGCGGCGTACCCGATCTTTCCGAAGCCTCCCACACCCCAACCCGGTCCCCACGAGTTCTTCACGATCCAGTACTGGCCGTCGTCATCGAATCCGACCACCAACAGCGCGTGCAGAATGCCGGAACCGGGGATCGTCGGGACGTACACGCCGTCGCGGAGTGCCCCGAAATCTGGTGGTGGGGTGATCATCACGACCATCGGTCCGACTAGGTCGATCCACTGCTTCTTCGCGGAGACATCGATCAAATTGATCAGCGCATGCTCGGCGATCCGCATCGTCCGGCCGGAGCGGTCCGGAGTCGGCGAGACCGGCAAGGCATGCAGCGCAGGGCCATGTGGCGTGGCCAGGTACTGCGACGCGGCCGTACCCCACGGGAAGCAGTCCGGGTCGGCCAGTCCGTACCGCTCGACGAAGATCGACGCCTCGCCGGGATTACCCAGGTCCCAGGCCTGTTTCCCGGTGCCCCGCGCGGCATCGCCCTCCGAGCGTCGCGTCCACAGCAGGTGCTCGATGCGGATCATGGCCTCGTAGAGCGCGGTCATGCCGAACGCCCAGCAGTTTTGTGATCCGCCCTGGTTCCGCACGCTGGTGATCCAGCGCCGGCCGAAACGGTTGCGCCAGTCGACATTCACGACGACTCACCGCCCGACCGGTCGGCGTCCAGCAATCCCTGCTCCACCCAACGCTCGCGCATCAACGGATTCGCCGGTGGCCGCTCGGCGATCAACGCCAGGATGTCCGTATCCGCTGTCGGTGTGGCAGCAGTGAGCCGTTCAGCGACGCCAGGAAGCGGGTCGGCGCCTCCCCGCGGCGGGTCGGGCATCGGTTCGTCGTCACTCAGTGTTGGGTCGACCCGCCACGGGTTGCCCAGCTCGGCCAGGCGGCGGCGCAGCTCGCCAATAGTGCGCGGACCCTGATCGGTGGCTCGGTCGTCATTCTCCGTCATGGATCTCTCCTTCTCTCGTTCGAACTTGAGCTAATCTCACAGATCGGGCAGCCTTGCATCGGCTGACGCCGAATCTCAGTACTCGGCTGGCTGCGACCATTGACAGATCCATGGAGAACCTGCCGAGTCGGCCGACCCGACAGAGAGCCGGGTCGCGTAATTCACCCGTCGCGCGCGGCATGCCCGTTACCATGGCTCCATTACTTGGAAGTGGAGCTGCATCAGCGTGGTCCTGCACCAATGTATCGCGCCGTGCGCATCCGGCGGCGGTCGCACTCAGGTGAGCACCGATTTCATCATCGAGGTTTCGTGTTCCCCGATGCAAGGCTGGAGTTTCCCCGTTGTCCGGGACATCTTCCCGATCGCTGCATCGGATGACTCCTCAGGCGCAGAACATCTTGTACCTGGCCAACCGGCCGGAGCCACTTCGGTCGCCATAGCACTTCGCGCGCATTCGGGAACGGTTCCCAGCTTGGCGGGAACTAGCCTCGATCGTGCACGCCGAACCTGGTTCGAGGTCTCGTGAGCTGAGAGGCGCTTGAGGGCAGTGATTTCCGCTGTTTGGGTGCTTTGAGAGCCGAGTGTCGGCTCGGGTTGCCGCCGGTTCCACTGCCGGTGCTTGGTCTTTCGGGTCGTCGGAAAAGGATCTGGGGGTCAGGGAAAGGCGGTGCGGATGCGTGCCAGCCGGCGACTATGGCGGTGGCCATCGCCAGGTTCGGTCGATCCGCAGCCGGGTCTGTCGGGCGGCGCGGCTGATCCGGGCGGCGACGTGCAGGACCCGGTAGCGGAAGGTGTTGATCTCGCAGCGGGCGAGGTCGGGCAGGTCGGCGAAGCCGATGAGTTTGCACCAGGCGACCAAGTCGGTCGCGGTCAGCACGATCTCCAGCCAGGCGCTGTTGGACGCGAAGGAGTGGCGGGGCAGGTTCCGCAGCCCGGTCGCCTTGGCCTGGCGAAATGCGGTCCTCGACCCGGGCGTGCTGCCGATGCCGCAGGTCAAGCCCGGCCAGCTGGCCGGGCATCGAACCGATCGGCGCGTCGGTGATGAACGCGGTGATCCGGTGCCCGTCTTGGTCGGCGAAGGTCAGCTGGGCGCCGGGATGGGGTCGTTCCTTGCGCAGGATCAGCCGAGTGCGGGGCGGCCAGGCGGACAGGTCGACCAGACCGGTGGCCTCGGCCAACCACGCCCCGTCCCTGATCATGCCGTCGGCCTCGATCGCCGGGTACCACACCGTCCGCCCCTGCTCGGCCGCGGTGCTCTGGGCCTGGGTCAGTGTCGCGACCGCGTCCCGGACCGCCGCGGTGACTGGGAACCCGAACGACAACCCGACCCCGGCCGCCCGACACGTGGCCGCGAAACCGTGGGTGGCGCCGCCGGGATCGGACCGGATCAGCAGCCGTGGACCATCCGGGTCATCCGGTCGGGGCCGGTAGGCCCCGGGCAGCGCGGCCAGCGCTTCGTCCAACACCGCGATGTGGTCGGCGGTGGTATTACTGCCCGCGTTCCCCGGCCGGACCATCCCGGCCAGGCCCCGCCCCACCGGCGATGTCCGGCCGGTCGAGGAAGATCAACAACGGGTGAAAACCATATGTCCTTTTCCACGTGGCTGCCGAATTCTCCTTGGCGTCGGAATGATCAATGGTGATCGTGGCGTCCACATCCATCACCAACTCCACTTCCGCCGGTGGGGCCGCGCCCGCGGCCCACGCCGTCGCCCTGGCCGCCGCCCGGGCTGCCTTGACCCCGGCCAGGTGCGCCGCGTCGACCCGGGCGTCGATCAGCCGCCACGCGGTGCTCACCGACGCCACCGGCCCGTGCTGAGCCTGCTGGTCCACCAGCGACCCGATCCCGGACACGCAGTCCGCGCCATCGGCGACCGCGACCGCCAGGTCGGTGTACACCCGTCCCGGATCGTGCAGCCACGGACCCTTGTAGGTGTCCGCCAGCACCGCGCTGACCTGCCCGGTCAGCCCGGTCAGATCGGCCAGCTGCCGCAGCATGCCGGCGCCGGCGTGCGAGACCACCCCGGCCCCGTCCGCGCTGACCTTGACCCGCGGAACCATCGCGATAGTCTTCACCTAGAAAGTGCCTTCCCGTGCGGACGTCGGAACCTTCAGCAAGTCCCATTATCCGTTACGAGACAGGCACTTTCGCCTAATCAGCACGCGTGTCCACCAGCTCATCCACTCACGCATGCAAAGTCGAGGCTAGGCAGCACCAAAGCCGGTCGAAACGGAGTCGACGATTTCGACTATTCCCCAGCGGGCATCCGGCACAGCTTAGAGCACAGCCTTGCCTTGATGGGCACGGACTATGTCGACATCTTTCAACTGCACGATATCGAATTCGTAGAACTTGGCCCCATCTTTGAAGGCTCCTACGCCGAGCTGTTGTCGCTGCAGGACAAGGGCAAGTGCCGGTACATTGGGATGACCGGCTATCCGGCGGCGACAATGGCTCGCGCCATGCACGAGACGGACCTTGACGTCCCGCTGACCTATGTGCACGCCACACTGCTTGACGACACGCTGCCTCGGGAGCTGGCTCCAATCGCCGCCGAGAATGGCGTCGGCCTGATCAACGCAGCCGCCGTCGCGCTCGGCATTCTCACCCCCACCGGCCGCAGTTTCGGCGCGGACCATCGGGCTGGCCGAGCCATCCTCGCGTCGGCAGACCGGATGGCCACACTATGTGCGCACCGTGGAGTCGACCTTTCTTTCGTGGCCAATCAGTACTCGATCCAGCGATCGGGCTGCGCAACCACCTGGTCGGCACCGGCAAGTCCCGACACCTGCGATCAGTGACGGTGGCCGCGGTCGATGCGGACCTGGACGACGAGCTGGTGCAGGAGCTGCTCGCGCTGCGCCCCTCAGTCGATCAACGCACCTGGACCAGTGGCCTCGCTGAGAACAACGGCCCCGTCGCCGAGGTGAGGCAGCGGTGAGGGCCGTGGCCTCCTGCCGCGGTCGCCCGGATGGGGCCACGGCAGGGGCACGGAGAGTTCGGTGCCCACCCATCCCCCACCCAAAACCAGTCTCGAAGGAACCGTCATGACCGTTTCGCTTACCAAGGCCTACGTTCCCAGGTTCGACGGCGTGTGGGACGCCGAGACCTCTACCCGCTGTCGGTTTTGCCTCGACCTGGACGGCTGGGCCACGCCCGTCGTGACCCGCGAGGTGGCCCGGAACTATTCATCAACGTTATCGACCACCGGCCGCTCCGCGCGGTCACCGACGACTGGGACTGGCAGATCCTCGGCGCCTGCCGCGGCATGGACGTCGACCTCGTCTACCACCCAGCCCGCGAGCGCCGTCAACACACCAAGCAGCGTCGCATCGAGCAGGCCAAAACCATCTGCCAGACCTGCCGTCATCACCGAATGCGCCACCTGGGCCGAGAGCGATGAGCCGGCGCCGACCCTCGCTCATTCCTCCGCCTGAGCGCGATCAGATCCTGTCCCAGATGAGGCCCCCCGACAGTTGCACCGATGTCGTCGGGCGGCGCG
>JBIOVW010000861.1:0-6228 GCA_044867945.1 Nakamurella sp.
GCGTCGATGGAGTCCTTCTTGGCGGAGTCGACGAACGCGCAGGTGTTGACCACGATCACGTCCGGGCACTTGTCGGTGCTGTCGTCGGTGCTGTTGTCAGTGCCGTCGTCGTTGTTGTCGTCGTAGCCGACCAGGCGGTAACCGTCGGCCTGGAGCCGGCCGGCGAGTTCGGAGGAATCCACGTCGTTGCGGGCGCAGCCCAGGGTCAGCAGACCGACCCGGGTGGCGGGCGGCGTCGAACCTGTGGACACTGACCCACCTTAGACGTTCAACCGATCAGCGGGTGTCGGTTCGTCCTGCCCAACGGGCGACCGTCGCCCTGACGCCGGTGGCCGGGCCCATTAGGGTGATGCCACGTGACCGATCACTGCTCGCCGCAGGGGCTTGTCCCGGCTGCGCCGGGGCAGCTTCACCCGTCCGACCTCGGGGCCACGGTCGCGGTGGACCGGGCCCGGGTGGGTGACGTCCGGGACATCAAGCGGCTGGTGGACGAGTACGCGGGTCCGATCCTGCTGGAGAAGACGCTGGCCAACCTGTTCGAGGACGTCACCGAGTTCTGGGTGGCGCGGCTGGGTGACCGGGTGGTCGGCTGCGGGGCGCTGCACGTGTTCTGGGAGGACCTGGGCGAAATCCGGACGATCGCGACCGACCCGGGGGTGCGCCGGCGCGGGGTGGGCCGGGCTGTGTGCGAGGAGCTCATCACCCATGCGGGCGAGTTGGGACTGCACCGGCTGTTCGTGCTGACGTTCGAGGTGCCGTTCTTCGCCTCGCTCGGGTTCGAGCCGGTCCAAGAACTTGACCTGTCCCCGGAGGCGCACGCGGAGCTGCGTTCCTCCTACGACCGCGGGGTCGCCGAGTTCCTGGACCTGCCGTACGTGAAGCCCAATACCTTGGGCAACACCCGGATGCTCAAGCATCTCTAGCTTCGCCTGGTCCGGTGTCGGCGCCGGGCTCATCCGACCACCGGCTCGGCCAGGACGACCAGGTTGCTCTCGTACGAGCGCGCCTCGGGACGCCACTGACCCGAGCAGGTGATCAGGACCAGGTGGTGCGGGCCACGTTGATCAAGCGCTCGGCTTTCCGACGCAAGCGCCTCCTTGTCGACCAGCGTTGTCGAGGTCACCCGGTAGATCAGGGCGTCCGGACCCGATCGCAGCGTGATGAGGTCGCCGACCTGCATGAGCAGTAGTTCGGCGAAGAAGCCCAGCCCCTGCTGGCTGGAATCGACGTGCCCGGCGATGACCGTCGAGCCGAAGGGGTCACCGGCCCGGGCGCTGCCGTCCCACCAGCCGACGTGCCGGATGTCGGCCGGTATCTGAAGGAGGCCGTTCACGGTCGGTTCCGGCTCGACCACCGCGCTGTCGCCGCTCGGCAAGGCGATCTGTTGGGGCACGAACCGGACCCGTGCGCCCTTCGCGACGATGCCCTGACGCATCGGCAGTGGTGTGCTCGAGGAGCTGCTCGGCGGCGTCGCGTCGCCGGAGGACGGGTCAAGTGCGGAACTCACGGGCGCGTGGCTGCTGGGGCTCGGCGAACATGCCGCCCCCAGCCACAGCAGGATGACCAGGGCGGTAGTCGGGCGCCGGGCGGCAGCAAGGGCCGGTCGGCTCAACCGCGCCACAGCTGCAGGATGCGCGCGATCAGTTGGATCAGCACGGCGGTTCCGCCCGTACCGGTGTCGACCATCGTGGGCTGCGCCGACCCGCTCTCGGCCAGGGTGATCACGTGAACCGCCACGTTCATCGTCGTCGCAGCGGGGTCGCCGACCGCGTAGACGCGGTTCAGCGAGCCGCCCTGGACCGCGAGATTCACCGGTCCGAACACCACCGGCGAACTCTCACCCGCGGGCACGATGTCGACGCTGTAGCTGCCCGCCGGCACCACGAGGTTGAGCGATTCCCCGTTGGCGACATTGGCGAAGAGCACCTGGCCGTCGACGCGGATGTCCGCCGGTGGCACCGCGGCGGCGTGTGCCACGGTCACCGATGCCTTGTCACTCGGGACGCCGGTCAGGTCGTTGACGAACTGCGTGACGACCGGAGGGTCACCCGCGGCCGTGGTCAGGTGCAGAACCAGGTCGGAACTCGAACCGGCCGCGGCGTCGATCGTGTTCTCGGTGACGACCCTGCCGTCGTCGGCGGTGAAGGTGAGAGTCCTGGTTCCGGTGCCGACCGTGATCGGCCCCACAACGGTGGCCGTCTGTACATCCTGCGCGACGGTCCGGCCGTCCACTGCCACGTCGATCGCTGCGTCCGGCAGGCCCTGGACGATGTACACCGTCGCCGTGTCCTCCGGTGCCGCGGCCGCGGCGGTGCTGCTCGACAGGCCGCCGAACACGCCGCCGACCAGCAACGCCGAAGCGACGAACACTGCGCGTCCTGAGGTGTTCACGGCATACCCCCGAACGGGTTTCATTCACTCATGAGAACGTGAGCGTTGTCCCCAGACCCTATAACTCACTACGGTGAGTGAGTCAATACTTGTCTAGTGATGGTCTGAATTCGGGGTCAGCCGATGGCCAAACACGCACGCGTTGGTGGCCCGGTCGACGCGGTCGGCGGCCCGCCGCCGGCGGCCGCTCGAGACCAATCCCCACCGGCCACCGGGCCGAAGCACGCTGCCTCCGCCCGAACTGGGATCCGTCGGGTCGTCGTCGTAGCGGTGCTTGCAGTGGTGGCCATGGCCGCCGTGACGGCCGGTCTCGCGACAGGCGGCTTCGGCATCGTCGGCGGCGTGCATCCGGAGACCACGCGCACGCCAACGACGTCGGTGGCGGCGGCCGCTGCCGCCGCGCCATCAGCGACCACCGACCCGTCAGCGACGGTCGGCTCCAGCACTGCGACGCTCGCCGGTTCGCCACCGGCTCCGTTGCCGCCAACCGCGCCCGGACTCACCCGGCCGGGCATCCTGCTCAGCGCATCGCCGGCATCCGACGGCTCCTTCGATGTCGTCGAGCGGGTCCGGCTGGCGAACCCCGTCAGCGCGCTGACGCTGCGCCCGGCCCCGCTCGACCAGGCCGGACGACAGTTCGCCTCGGCGTCCGGCACGGCTGCCCAGGTCCAGGTCAGTGCCGGCGAACGGCCCGTCGTGGTCCCGGGGGCAAAGGTCGAGGCGACGATGGAGCTGCCCGTCGGTCAGGCCGATCAGTTCGAACTCCGGTATCGGCTGACCGATGTCACCGTCCGGAGCAATCCGTCGCCGGCCGGGCGCGCGCTGGCGGCGATCGGGCCGTTGACCGGCGGCGTGGATGACGACCTCCCGGTCCTGTTCATTCTGTCCGGAGGCACCGTCCTCGGACTGAGCTGCCCGCTGCTGCCACTCTCGCAACAGTCCTGCGGGAGCCGCGGTCAATCCGGACCGAGCGTCGAGCGCGAACTGCCCTGGCGGCTGGCCCTCACCACAGTGCAGTTCGACGTGCCGCCGACGTGATCGCCGGGAACGGGTGACGGTCGCGGCCGCGGACGCAGGGATGAACGAGCCAGCTCACAGGCGGGGGGTGCGCCGCTTCTCGATCCGAGCGAGCGCCTCCGCCAACAGCGCCTCACCGTCCGCGTCGCTGCGCCGCTCCTTCACGTATGCCAGGTGCGACTTGTAGGGCTCCACCCGCGGCGCGGGCGGCGGCTCCGCGCTGTCCTGACCGGCGGGGTAACCGCACCGCGGGCAGTCCCACAGGTCGGGCACCTCGGCGTCCAGGGCGAACGCCAAGGTGGTCACGTGTCCGTTCGCACAGTAGAACTTGAACCGTTGCCGGGGCGCGGAGTCCCCGCGATCGGCCTCACCCATCCGGCCCGCGCCGACCCGGGAGCCCCGGATCGGATTGCCAGCTGCCATGACGACCCCGCCCTGCGCTCAGACCCCGACCTTCAACAACAAACCGACACCGACGATGGAGACCGTCCAGATCGCCGCCACGAACATGGTCAGCCGGTCCAGGTTCTTCTCCACCACCGACGATCCGGACAGGGACGACTGCATCGTCCCGCCGAACAGCGACGAGAGCCCGCCACCCTTGCCGCGGTGCAACAGGATCAACGCCATCAGCCCCAGGCTGGTGATGACGAGCAGGATCTGCAGGAAAAGAATCATGACTGCCTTGCGTGCGGGGTCGGTGGTCCGCCGAGTCTAACCCGCCCGGTCAGGGCAGTACGCCGACCGCGTTCGCGGCCAGCGTGGCGAACTCGCTGCCGTCCAGGGACGCCCCGCCGACCAGGGCACCGTCGACGTCGGTCTGCGCGCAGATCTCCGCGACGTTGGCCGACTTGACCGAGCCCCCGTACAGGATCCGGATCTTGTCGGCGATCTCCTGGCCGTACTTCTCGGCCAGCGCCACCCGCAGCGCCGCGCACACCTCCTGGGCGTCGGCCGGGGTGGCCACCCGCCCCGTGCCGATCGCCCACACCGGTTCGTAGGCCAGCACGATCGACTCGGCCTGTTCTCCGGTCACGTCGGCCATCGCGGCGAGCGTCTGTTTCACCGAGTGCTCGACCTGGTTGCCGGCCTCCCTGACCTCCAGGCCCTCGCCCACGCAGAGCATCGGGATCAGTCCGTGCTTGTAGGCGGCGTTGACCTTCTTGGCCAGCAGCTCGTCCGACTCGTGGTGATACTCGCGGCACTCCGAGTGCCCGACCAGCACGTAGGTGCATCCCAGCTTGGCCAACTGGATGCCGGAGATGTCGCCGGTGTAGGCGCCCGAGTCGTGCGGCGACACATCCTGCCCGCCGTAGGAGAAGTTGATCTTGTCGGCCTCGATCAGCGTCTGCACCGAGCGCAGGGCGGTGAACGGCGGGAAGACCGCCACGTCGACGTGCTTGAGGTACTTCTCCGGCAGGGTGAACGCGATCTTCTGGACCAGCGCGATGCCTTCCAGATGGGTCAGGTTCATCTTCCAGTTGCCGGCGATGAGCGGCGTGCGGGTGGCCATTGGTGATCAGTCCTCCAGAACGGCGATGCCGGGCAGTTCCTTGCCCTCGAGATACTCCAACGACGCTCCGCCGCCGGTGGAGATGTGGGTGAAGGCGGCCTCGTCAACGCCAAGGATGCGCACGGCGGCGGCGGAGTCGCCGCCGCCGACCACCGAGAACGACGGGGACGCGGCGATGGCCTCGGCGACCGCCTTGGTGGCGGCAGCGAACGGGGCCAGCTCGAAGACGCCCATCGGGCCGTTCCAGAAGACGGTGGCCGCGCCGGAGACGACCTCGGCGAAGTTCGCGGCGCTGACCGGCCCGATGTCCAGGCCCATCCAGCCGTCGGGAATGCCGTCAACGCCAACCGTCCGCGTCGCGGCGTCCGCTGCGAACGCGTCGGCCACGATCACATCGGTGGGCAACACGATCTTGTCGCCGTTGTCGGCGAGCAGACCCTTGCACGTGTCGATCTGGTCCTCCTGCAGCAGGGACTTGCCCACACCGAAGCCCTGCGCGGCCAGGAAGGTGAAGGCCATGCCGCCGCCGATGAGGAGCTTGTCCACCTGCGGCAGCAGGTGGGTGATCACCCCGAGCTTGTCGGACACCTTGGACCCGCCGAGCACCACCGCGTACGGCCGGTCCGGCTCGACGGTGAGCTTCTTGAGCACCTCGGTCTCCTTGGAGACCAGGTAGCCGGCGTAGCGCGGCAGCCGCTGGGCGATGTCGTACACGGAGGCCTGCTTGCGGTGCACCACGCCGAATCCGTCGGAGACGAACGCCGCGCCCGAGCCCACGACGGCGACCAGGTCGTCGGCCAGTTCGCCGCGCTCGCCGGCGTCCTTGCTGGTCTCCCTGGCGTCGAAGCGGACATTCTCCAGGATCGCGAGCCGGCCGTCCTGCAGGGCGGCCACGGTCGCCTTGGCCGAGGGCCCGACGAAGTCCTCGGCCAGCGGGATGTCCTGTTCCAGCAGTTCAGCCATCCGCCCGGCTGCGGGGGTCAGCGAGAACTTGGGGTCGGGCGCCCCCTTCGGCCGACCGAGGTGTGCGGTGACCACCACCTTGGCCCCACCGGCGAGCAGCGCCCGCAGGGTGGGCAGGGATGCGCGGATGCGGCCGTCGTCGGTGATGACGTCGCCATCCAACGGCACGTTCAGGTCGGTGCGGACGAGCACGGTTCGACCGGCGACGCCGGCTGCGAGCAGGTCATCGAGGGTGTGCACGCGGAACTCCTAGTCAGAGCAGATCGTTCGGATCGACACAGCGTCGGTACGGCGCGGGTGGCATGGTGGCCGGCCCCGAGACAGCGCGCGGGTGCCGTCCGACC
>JBIOVW010000862.1:0-10218 GCA_044867945.1 Nakamurella sp.
GGGTAGCGTGGGTGGGGTGAGCACCGGGGCGGCGTCCGCCACGCGGCGAGCCTCGGCAGGGTCGGCCAGGACCGCGTCCGCCGGATTGCTCGTTCACCTGCGGCGGGCCCGCGATCACATCGACCGCGCGTATCGCTCCCCGGTCGATCTGGACGAGCTGGCCGCGGTCGCCGGGGTGTCCAAGTACCACTTCGTCCGGGCGTTCGCCGCCACCTACGGGGAGACCCCGATCCGATACCTGACCCGCCGGCGGATCGAGCGCGCGCAGGACCTGCTGCGTTCGGCCAACCTGACGGTGACGGAGATCTGCATGGCGGTGGGTTTCTCCAGCCTCGGCTCGTTCTCGTCGCGGTTCGCCGAGCTGGTCGGCGAGACGCCGACCGCCTACCGCAACCGCTGGGCGGCCCAGGGCGGCCCGCACATCCCGGGCTGTTACCTGTTCATGAGCGGCGTGCTGGATCCGAGGGTGACCGGCTCCGCGCGGGAGCGAGTCCGCAATCTCGGAGAAGCACCGCCGCCCGAACCCGGCCTACCGTCATCGACATGATCACCAATGTTTCCCTGGTCACCGTCTACTGCCTGGACCAGAGCGCCACCCGCGACTTCTACGTCGACGTGCTCGGCTTCACGCCGCGGATCGACATGCCGATGGGACCGGACGCCCGCTGGGTGACCGTCAGCCACCCCAACCAGCCCGAACTCCAGGTCACGCTGATGACGCCGGGTCCGCCGCTGGATCCCGAGATGGCAGACTTCGTGCGCCGGCAGCTGGAGAAGGGCCAGATGGGCGGGCTGGGCCTGCGCGTGGACGACTGTCGCAAGACCCACCAGGAGCTCGTCGGCAAGGGCGTGACGTTCCTGGCCGAACCCGCCGACCGGCCCTACGGCGTGGAGGCGGTCATGCGGGACAACACCGGGAATTGGCTGGTGCTGGTGGAGCCGAAGGCGTTCGACCCGTCCGCGGTGGCACCGGAGGACCTGGGCTGACCGCGAACCGCTTGCGACGCCGCGCTGATCAAAGCCCTGCTGAACCCGGCAAATCCGGCGCGTTGCCGGGGGTCTCGTCCGCGAAGCCGGGTCGCCGCGGCAACGAAAGCCGGCCCTTCGACGAATCGACGCTGCTTCGGCGACCGTAATCCCTCACGAACAACCCGGCAGCGCTGCGGGCACTGCCAGGGACCGTCCCGGCCCCTCCAAGGCCCACGGAGCCGGACAACCAGTGAACCGCGTTCGCCCGCCGTCCGTGTCGGTCACGAGTCGACCGACCGACTGCGTCAGGAGAACCGATGGAACCCGTCATGCGCCTACGCATCCCCGACAGCTGGCAGAGCTATGACCTGTCCGGGAATGATCTCGCACAACGGCGCGCGGCCGTGCTCCGCACTCTGCCGGAGGCCGGCCGACGCGCGGAGGTGAACCGCTGGTTCCGCGACCTGCGTGCGATGCTGGGCGATGCCCGGCGGCGCGGCGCGGTCTATGCCGCGGGGACCGTCGCGATGCACGACGACGGCCTGCTGGTCGCGACGCTGGGCGTCTTCCAGTTGCGGATTCCGGGTGGGCGGACGCTCGAGCTGCCCGACCTGATGCGGCTGGCCGGCCTCGGCGGTGCCGACCCGGGCCGCGAGATCCGCATGGTGCGACTGCCGCACGCCGGGCCGGCGGCCCGGATCCGCGCCCGGCAGTCCGTTCCCCTCGGCCAGCACGGTTCGGTGGAGCAACTGGTCGTGCACACCCTGGTCCCGCTGCCCGTCGGGCGGCGGCTGCTGCTGGTGACGTGTGCCAGCCCCACCCTGGCCCTGGCCGATCCGCTGGCCGATCTGTTCGAGGCGATCACCGACACGCTGCGCCTGGACGGGGTCGCGGCGGCCTGAGTGGGACCAGTGCCGGGTCCGAGAAATCACCCGACACAATGACGAAGAAGGGACGAGACCCAGATGGTCGTGGTACCCGGGACCGAACTCGACGAGCTGCGTGACCTGCTGCGGCGGGTGGCGCGCTTCGTCGACGACGAGACGAAGGTCAATGTGCTCGACGAGGCGGTCGGCCCGCCGCTGCGCGAGGCCGCGCAGGACTTCGAGGACCGCTGGTCGGACGGGCGCTATCAGCTGCGCAAGCAGTGCGAGGAACTCGCCGAGGCGATCAGCACCGTCCTTGACACGTTCGTCCGGACCGACGACAAGCTCGCCGACCCGCTGGCGACCAGGGGATAGGGCAGGCCGGCGGTCACCGCGCTGGGCGGCCGTCGCCGGTGCCCGTCTCGTTGATCGCTTCGGGCACCTGCACCGTCCGGAACCGGCCGGTGCCCAGGTGCAGGTACGCCCGACCCTGCGGACCCTGACCGCCGATCATACCGGCCGGGATCCGGGCGCCGACCAGTTCGGACTCGGTGCTGGACTGGGGCGCCAGCAGCGCGCCGGCGCGGTTCCGGCGCACCTGCGCGATCCACCCGGACAGGGCGGTGGACAGCGCGTCGGCGTTCCCGCCCACCACCAACGCCCAGCCGGGACCGGCGGCGCCGCGGGCGAGTGCGACCAGGTCCGGCTCGATCTCGGAATGCAGGAGCAGTTCGGCGTCGTCGATCACCACGACCGCGGTCGGCGTGTCGATCCCGCCGAGGGCGGCTCGGAAGTCGGTCCTGGGCACGTCCGGATCGGTGATCAGCGCGCGGACACCGGGCAGGCCGGCCAGCTCCCGCAGGGGCGAGGGACGCGGAGCGACGATCACCACCGCGGTGCCGGCGCGGGTCAGCGAGCGGGCGATGGCGGCCAGAGCCGTGCTCCGGCCCGACCGCGGCGGCCCGCCGACCGCGAAGGTGGGCACGCCGGCCAGGTCCGGCCCGGACGCGGCCAGCTCGTCGCCACCGACGCCGATCATCGCCCACAGCGGTCCGGCGCCGTCCGGGCGGGCGGCCCACGCCTCGTCGAATCCGATCCGGTCCGGAAGCGGGTCGATCGGCCGGGGTCGTCGCCGGGCGGGGATGTGTGCGTCCCGGGTGATGACGGTCGCGGCGTGCTGGGCCAGCGCCTCGCTCTGCGCCGCACCGCTCGGATCGTCACCCAGCACGGCGATCTGCACCTCGCTGCCGTCGGTGGCGAGGAGCCCGCGGCCGGGGGGAAGCTGGTCCGGGACGGCAGCCTTGCCGATCCCGAAGGTCGCGTAGTCGGCGCGATCGTTGAGCCGCAGCACGATCCGGTCCTCGGTGGTGCCGGCGTAGCGGTAGGAGCCCAGCACCCGGTCCCCGGCGAGGATCATGTGGACGCCGGCGCCGGCTCCGTCACGCAGCACTCGGGTCAGCTTGTCCAGCAGGCTGCCCCGGTCGTAGTCGGCGAATTCTCGTTCGAATACCTCGAACCGGTCGATCATCAGCACGATGTGCGGTGGGCGCTCCTCGGGCTGGGTCAGCGTCCGCAACTCGGTCAGGTCCGCAACGCCGCGCCCGCCGATCAGTGCCTGCCGGGAAGCGACCTCCGCGGTCAACCGGTCGAACAGCCGGCCGAGCCGCTCCGGTTGCCGCCGGTCGACGACGGCGCCGGTGTGCGGCAGCTCGGCGAGCGGATGCAGCGCGCCGTTCCCGCAGTCGACCCCGTACAGGTGCAGGTCGGCGCAGGAGTGCAGTCGGGTGAGTGCGGCGGCCACCGTGCGCAAGGCCTGTGACCGACCGCTGCGCGGGGACCCCACGATGTGCAGGTGACCGGCGGTGGCCAGGTCGACGGTCAGCGGATCCCGGGACTGTTCGGCGGGCCGGTCGATCAGGCCGATGACGGCCCGGTCCCCGTCGGGTGGCGTCGGCGTGCCCGTCGCCGGCGGGTCGGTCCCGGCGCCCGGAACCTTGGACAGCGGCAGCAGATCGGGCAGCGGTGGCAGCCAGGGTGCCCGCGGGGCCGGGATCCGCAGGTCGGCCGCGGCCGCCCGGACCGCCCGGCACAGCGCACCGAGATCGGTTTCCTCCACGTCCGTCTCATCCGATCCGCCAGGGGTCGGAGGGACGGGGTCGCCGATCGATGCCCAGCGCAACTCGGTCAGTTCCGGCAGCGTCGGGGCCGGTCGGGTCGCCCCGGGTCGGCGCCCGCCGATCCGGGCCGCCTGGAACGGCAGCACGGCCGACTGACCGACCCGCGCGTAGGCCCGACCTGGGATGCGGGGCGGCAGGTTGCCGGCATCGGGCACGCCGATGATGTCGCGGCTTTCGTTGCCGTCGGTGGTGCGCAGGGCGATCCGCAGGTTGGTGTTGGCCTGGATGTCGGGGGTGATCGCGCCGGCCGGTCGTTGGGTGGCCAGGATCAGGTGGATGCCCAGCGACCGTCCACGCTGGGCGATGTTCACCAGGCCGGTGACGAAGTCGGGCAGATCCCGCACCATGGATGCGAACTCGTCGATGACCAGGACCAGCCTGGGCAGCGTGGGCAGCCCCGGGTCGCGGCGCCGGCGGAGCTGGTAATCGTCGATGTCCTTTGCCCCGGCGTCGGCCAGAACGTGCTCGCGGCGACGCAGCTCGGCGCCGAGGGACACCAGCGCCCGCTGCACCAGGTGGGCGTCCAGATCGGTGACCATGCCGACGGTGTGCGGCAGCGCCCGGCATTCGGCGAAGGCGCTGCCGCCCTTGTAGTCGACGAGCACGAAGGTGAGTTCGTCCGGCCGGTTGGCCACCGCCAGCGACGCGACGAGGGTCTGCAGCAGCTCGGACTTGCCGGCGCCGGTGGTGCCGGCGATGAGCCCGTGCGGCCCGTCGGCCACCAGGTCCAGCTGGAATCGGCCGTCCAGGCCGGCGCCGATGAGCGCGGTGGTGCTCCGTCCGCCGACCGCCCAGCCGGCCGCGATCCGACCCGGGTCGACAGGCTCCAGGTCGAGCAGGTCCAGCAGGCGGACCGAGGCGGGCAACGCCGCGTCGTCCTCGCGTTCGCGGAGGATCCGCAGCGGCGCCAGCAGCCGGGCGACGTCGTCGCACCAGGCGAACGTCGGCGCATCCGGCCGAGCGCCGACCACGGGCACTGCGTCGGTCGGCTGCACCCGGAGCCCGTCCGGCCCGCACACCGCGACGGCGCCACATTCCTCGGGCAGCAGCCGCTCCTCGACCTCCAGGCACACGGCGTGGACGCCGGCGGTCGGCCCCTCCCGAAGGAGGGCGGGGACGCCGGGCAGCATGCGCAGCCGATGCGCCCCGTCCAGCACGACCAGCACGTCGGGTTCGTCGTGGGCGCCGCCACGGGGTGTCCGACCGCCGACCTGCCGACGGGCCGCGACGAGGGCGTTCAGCTCGGCCACCCGGCGACCGATGGATTCGGGCGTGGTGCCGATGAACCGCAGCGCGTCCTCGTCACGGACCGTGGCGTGCGGAAGCCAGCGGGCCCAGGACCACCGGCCGTCCTCGCCGGTCAGGGAAAGCACGCAGATCCGCAGATCCGCCGGGCTGTGCAGGAGCGCGGCCTGAAGCACCAGCCAGGCGCCGAGCCGGGGAGCGGAGCCATCGCCGCAGACGCCGAGCACCCCGACGTCGCGCAGCGCGACGGTGACCGGGACGTCGCGGGCCGGGCGCGGGGCGCGTCGCCGGTGCTCGTCCTGGCTGGGGTCTTCGACCTCCACCGAGGACGGCAGCTCCGCCGTCCCGGCGCGCAGAGTGAGGAAGTCGCTGTCGGTGAACCTGCGCTCCCACAGCCGTTGTCGCGGTCCGACGGCGAGCAGCGCGGCCGCGGCGGGATCCGGCGAGGACGCCCGACGCCACCGCTCCTCGGTGACCACGGCGGCGGCGATCTCCCCCTCCAGCCGGCTGACCCGCTCGGCGTGCTCGGCGACCTTCTCCCGGTGGCCCTGCCGGCCGCGCCGGCCGGCGGCCAGCTGGGTGACCAGGGCGCCGACCGGGGAAAGCAGGCCGAACAGCAGGAACCGGGCGTTGCCGAAGGCGATCGCCCCGGCGACGGCCAGCACCAGCGGCAGCAGCAGCACGGTGAGCAGGGGCAGCCGCCGCCGTTCCGGCGCCGGGGGCGGGCTGGGCAGGCGCAGCCGCGCCGGCTCGGCCGGCGGCACCAGTCGGGGTGGGCGGCTGAAGGTGAGCTGGCCGCTCCCTTCCGCCGCTCCGACGGCGGCGTCGCGGGGTGTGGGATGCGCCAGTTCCAGCAGCATCGGACCGATGCCGAGGGGGGATTCGGCCGGCCAGTTCGTGTCCGTGCCCACCGGCAGCGTCGCCCCGTCCAGCCGGAGTCCGGCGACGGCGGGGCGGATCACGACGGCCCGGTCCACCGAGACCCGAAGGTGGGCGGCGATCGGCGGGCCCGGCTCGGCCAACCGGACCCGGCAGTGGGGGTGCGTGCCGACGGTGAACTCCCCGGGTCCCAGGCGGATCACCGGTCCGGCGCCGACCCCGCCGGAGTACCGGACCTCGACCGTGCCGGCGGGCTCGACCGGTGGTCCGGGCACGGGACCGTCGACGCCCAGGGGCGTGCCGTCCCGCAGCCCGGTTTCGCGCAACTCGGCGCGCGGATCCAGCGGCACGGGGCCGGCGAACAGCCGGGGCAGCGGCCCGGTGCCCCCACCCCGCAGCAGCCGTCCGGTGGCGACGGCCAGGTCGGCGACCCGGCTGGTCGGGGCGGCGTCGAGCTGCACGGTCACCGGCTCGGCGGGTGGCCCGGCGGCCCGATCGATGACGGTGGTGGTCAGACGCATCGATGTCACCCCAGGCTGCTGCCGAGGCTCTCGTCGGCCTGCTGGAAGGCGTCGCCGACGCTCTTGACGTATTTGGCCATCCCTTCCAGGCCGTTCGTGGTTTGCTCGAATCCCTTGCTGAACTGTTCGAAGAACGGCTCGAACTTGGCCTTTGCCGCGGGGGTGCGGTAACCGCTGGCCAGCAGGTTGGTGACCTTGTTCCGAACATCCTGGAGCTTCTGCTGCAGGTCACCGAAATCGCCGAGCAGGCTCTGTGCGGTGGTGCTGGTTTCCTCGCTGTTGACGGCGAAGTCGGGCATCGTGGTTCTCCTCGATCGTGTGCGGTTGATCACCGGTTGTCGGTACCGTCACGGCCCGCGCACCGGTCCGGTTCATCCCGGTCGAGTTCCTTTTCGATGGTTGGCCGGAAAGGCCGTGGTTTCGGATGCTCCGCCCCGGAGGGCGAGCCGGCCCAGGTGGTCCGCGGCCCGGATGGGATCGGGCAGCCGGGCGGCGCGGCACGCGGCCAGGACCAGTTCGCAGGACTGCTCGAACCCGATGCCGGATCCGGGGGAGACGTACACGGGCCTGACGTCGTCGCGGGTGCGCAGGGCGTACCCGACGAGTTCGCCGGCGTCGGTCAGCGGGGCCCGGTCGCCGCGGTGGCGGCCGACCGGGCCGTGGGTGCCGACGAACCTGGTCTTGGCGACGCCGATGGCTGGGATCCCGGTGGCCAGCGCGAGGTGGCAGGCGAGGCCGAAGCGACGCGGGTGGGCAATCCCCTGGCCGTCGCAGAGCAGCAGGTCCGGCGGCGCCCGCAGCGAGTCGAGCGCCGCCAGCAGGGGCGGCACCTCCCGCAACGCCAGCAGCCCAGAACGGTAGGGGTACGTCGCCCACCCGGCGACGGCCGCCTGATCCAGCACATCGCCGGTCTCGCTGTGCACGGTGACCGCCGCGGCAACCAAGCGGTCCGACCCGGTCTGGTACGAGACATCCAGTCCGGTCAGCGTTTCCGGGTTCGGCACCCGGGCGGCCGGGATCACGACCGCGGCGGCGAGCCGGCGCTGCAGGGCGCGCGCGCGGTCCGGATCGTCGGACATCTCGAACCAGTCGGCGCGCTGCACGACTCCTCCGCCGATCCGTCAGGCGGGATCGGCCGGGTCCAAGGGCGTGCCGTCCTCGGCCCACCGCCGGATCGCGATCAGGTCGCCGTCGTCGGTGAATTGCTTCTCCTGGGCGAGGCGGCCGTTCGGATACCACCGCCGACTCGTGCCGACCGGCCCCCCGGCCACCAACGGGATGTCAAAGTGCCGGCGCCCATCCTGGTACCAGCCGCGCTGGTAGCCGTCCGGCACGCCGTCGGTGACGGTCAACTCGCCGACGACGATGCCCTGATCGTTGGTGTCGACCAGCGTCCCGGTGAACGGCCTACCCTCGTACAGGTAATGGGCGTCCTCGTCCAGATCGGTGTCGTCGATGTCAATCCGCATCGATCTCTCCCTTGCGCTGCTTCTTGTTACCCGTTTCCTCGTCGATGTCGAACCAACCGGGGTTGCTGCGTGCCCCCTCGCCGGACTCGCCCGGGCGCCTTCCGATTATCTGCGTGCAGTTGGTGCAGCACGGCGCCGGGTCCAACCCCGCCTTCTTGAACGGAAAGTAGTTGTCCACCAGGAAGTCGGCAAGAACCGTCGAATCCAGATTCGGGTCGTTGCGCGCACGGAGCAGTTCGTTGATGGCCTTGACCTCGGCATGGTTGGTCGGCAAGGCGTGGTTGGCGGGGTCCTGCTTCCGGTGCTCGATTCGTTCCTTCAGCAGGCGGTGTGGATCGGAGATCTCGACGTCCGGCTGCTCGTTGGTGGCCTCGTGGATGCGTCCGGTGCGTCGGTCGACGACGACGGACACGACCTCGCCGATGTCGTTGCGGGCGTACGGGTTGTTGCGTCGTTCCCGGTAGTGGTCGGCCCGCTGCTCGGTCAGCTCGCGGGTGAACTCGGCGATGGGCCGGCCGCCCACGTGCGAGATCAGGTCGTCGGCGTCGCGGGTGAGCAGCTCGCCCGGCCGGCCGTCGGGATCCCCCAGCACACCGAGTGGGCGGTTACCGGGGGCGATCGGGTTGAGGTCCGGCGACGAAAGTTCCGCGACCAGGTCGCTCGCCGTCGGTGTGGTGTCACCATCGGCCGGCCGGTCTTGCTCGGCGGGGGCATCCGGGTCGGCGGGGCCGGCTGCGCTGCCGGTGGGGTCGGCGGGGTCCGGTGATATCGGCGCGCCGGCCTCGGGGACGGATTCACGGTCGGACGGCCCGCCGTCGTCTCCATCGGAGGACGGCCCATCCGCGGAACCGTCGTCCGGGACCTCGTCCGGATCGCCGATGCCGGTCCGGGTTGGGCCGTTCGATCCGACGCCCGACGACCCGCCGGACGCCGGCGATCGGTCCGGTGCGGTCCCCGATTCGGATCGCGCGGGACCGTTGCCGCTTCGTCCGGAGTCGGTACCGGTCGGGCCGGAATCGTCGGCAGGATCAGGCGTTGTCGGGTTGGCTCCCCCGGAGGTCGGCCCGTTGTCGTAGCTGAGGGGGATCCACTGTTGCCCGTCCTCGGTGACATGTACGTCGATCCGACTGGGCACCGTGCTGGTCGGCGAGTCGTAGTGATGTTCGATTCTTAGGTCCAGTCGACTGCCGGTATCCGGGTCGCGGGCGAGCCTCGCGACCTCCATCTCCATCGCCCGGTAGTTGTCCAGGAAGCTGGCACCCGGCTGGATCTGGTTGAGCGTGGACCGCATGGGCGCCAGGTTGATGCGCTCGTTCGGTCCGCCGGTCTCGGCGGATGCCCCGTGCCCGCCGTCGTAGTCGGAACCACCCTGATGGCCCACCTCGCGGGTGTGAAATCGACTGCGCCGGGGCGCCTCGGCGGGGACCTGGACCTTGTCGTCCTCGATGCGGACGACCCGGCCCTGCGGGTCGGTGGTGAAGTGGAATCGGCCATCGACGTGATATCTGGTTTCGGGCAGCAGAGCCTGGTTCAGATCCGGATTGAGATGGCTGCTCCCCATGGCATGGGCGGCAGGCGTTCGGAAGTAGTGGATCTGGCCGGCCCGCTCATGCGTTCCGCCCGAGATCGGGTCGTTCGTGGGGTACCTCTGGGCGCCGTCGAACGGATCGAATGATCCGGACTGGATCGTGACATCGGTGATCCTCCCGCTGCCGTCGGTGTGGTACACGCCACGGTGCGCGCCCGCGCGGTCGACGACCACGTAATCCGTGTCCGGCTCGGGATGAGTCGGCGGGCCGAACCCCCTGGTTCGGGTCGGCGACCGCGGATCATCCGCATCGATGATGTCGGTGCGTCGCCGGGGGTCGTCGAGGTCGACCCGGGGGGTCGAGTCCGGTCCGCCGCCCGGCGGTGTGTTCGCCTCGCCGGCGTCGGCGCGGCCGGTTCCTGCCTGCGCCTGATCGTCGCGGCTCGGCGGCGATGGGTCCGGCGTGGCTGACGTGGTGTTCGGGTCGGCCGGCGGCCGAGTGCCGGTGGGTTCGCCGGTCGCGGCGTCGCTGGTCGGTCCGACGGGTTCGGCTCCTTCCGTGCT
>JBIOVW010000863.1:0-12790 GCA_044867945.1 Nakamurella sp.
CCGCTGCTCGAGGTCAGTCGGACGGTGGCCGACGCAGCCGCCCGGCTGGGCATCACCGACTGGCGGATCTCGGTGTCGCACGATGCCGGCATCGCCGCCGCCATCGTCGTCGCCCTCGGCTGAGCGAGCCTCGCCGAGCGAATCGGCTGACTCCGAGCCACGGTTCGGCGCCTGTGGCCGAGCCAAACAGGTGTTGACTATCGGCGTCGGTATTCGATCGATTTGCCAACTTCCGCCCTGCTGAATCGATCACGAAGAGCCGAATGTGGCAAATCGATGAGGATTCGGCCCGCTGGCCCGTCGGATGACGGCGCCGTCTACTCGTTCACCAAGGACGATCCCGATCGGTGTAGAGCTCCGAGCATCGCTCAGGCGCGACGCGCATCTCACTCTCCCGGATCGTCGGTCGGCTCCTGCCGGAACAGCAGTAGGGCGGTCTTGCGGCCTATTGAAGCGCCCATGACACTCCATACACGATTCTGGTCGTCGTAGGGTCGAATCCTCGCAGGTGCTCAAGCGAGATGATTATGGTTCCGGACTCGGCGACGGCCACCAAATCCGCGTCTCCAGTTGAGGCGACTTCCTGGTGAATGGCGACCATGAGCACCTCAGGCAAGGAGGCTGTGACTGAGTACCTCCCGTCGTTCTCTTTCAAGACGTCGCGGAGCAGATGTCCCGGTCTCCTTTCGACTCCGTCGATGTAGAGCATGTCGCGCGTCCACACCTTGGCGTAGGTCGTCAACTTCATTTGATTCCTCCACGTTCCGTCATCCGCCACACCGTCCCAACTCCGGCTCGGCCGGAGCTCCGCCTCCGCCAGGCCCGGACTCGTCGGCAGGATGCTCGGCCAGGTAGCTCTCCAAGGCGCGCCGCGCCACCCCGGAAACGCTCAGTTCGCCGGCTTGTGCTCTTGCCTCCACCGCGTCACGCAGGTGCGCGGGACCCCGGAACTGGATCACGGGTGAGTGTTTGCCTTCGCCGCCGAGCGACTTGCGACCGGGCACCAGGTTGCGGGTGCGGATCTCCCGAAGAGTCTGCGCGGCCAGTTTCGGCGGGGCGTGCCTCGGCCAGCCGCTCACCCCCGACGACAACTTCCTCCTGGTCCAGATCGACATCTTCGATCGTGGTGCCTGCAGCAGATCTCGGGCCTGCACGGCCAACTGCACTTCCGATCCCGAGGCCATGATGACACCCGGGCGCATCCTCACCGCACCGGCTCGTCCGTCGACTCCCGCCGGAACAGCAGCAAGGCTGCCTCCCGCCCGATCCGGGTCGCCGCGTGCTCGTCGGCCGGGTGAGGGACGCTCAGGCCCAACACTCGCACATCCCCCGGCAGCCTCGGGAAGGGGCAGTTCACCTCTACCTGATTGAAGAACGACGCCTTGCCGGTGAGAACGCCGAACGCCTCGAACGCTCCGTCGCCCACGCGAACCGGGAGGGGACTGGGACCGACCTTCTCCAACAGCGTCCACACCTCGGTAAGGGTTTCCGTCTCGCGTGCCTTCTCGAAGGGCTCCGTCCCCAGGGAATCCAGCAGCTCCCACACCCGTCCGAGCAGGCGTTCGTGTTCCTCCGGGCTTACTTCGTGCTGCCCTGGGACTGGCTTCGGCTCGCTGGCTCCTTCGCCTCCACCCTGTCCGGACTCGTCGACAGAAGGCTCGGCCAGGTAGCTCTCCAAAGCTCGCCGCGCCACTACGGAGACGCTGACTTCATCGGCCTGCGCTCGTGCCTCCACCGCCTCACGTAGATGCACGGGAACCCGGAACTGGATCACGGGTGAGTGCGTGCCTTCGCCACTGAGTGACTTGCGACCCGGCACCAGGTTGCGGATGCGAATCTCCCGAAGAGTCTGCGCGGCAAGCTCCGCGGCGCGCGCCTCGGTCAGCCGCTGGCCTCCGACGACGACCTCCTCCTGGTCCAGGTCGACGTCTTCGATCGTGGTGTCCGGCGGGAAGTGGTCAGGGAATCTGCTCATCCATCCGTCCTCCTCTCCCTGAACCCGGTCGGCATGGCATGGATGATGGTGAATGCATCGGGGTTGCGATCGTCGGGGACCAGAATCAGTTCCAACTCCACGCCACGGTCGTCGGGGCCGATGTACCGTGCCTGGTCACCGATGACGTCCACGAGTTCGGCGTTCATCAGAGCCGCGAGGATGTGCGCGTTACCGATGCGATGCTTCCGCGCATCCCCACCGACCCTGACCTTCACTGCTCTACTGTGTCATACAATAACGATACTCTTGACGTGGTTCCGGCGCCAGAGAGAGTGGTCAACCCCCTCCTGACCCTCCACTACAGGCCTTTAGCCTGAATCCGCGGATCGGCTGGCTTGGTTGATCTTCGTCTGGGTACGGGGGGTCGGGCTGAGGCCGAGGTGATCAGGGACGCGTGGCATCTGCTGGCCTGGGGTCTAGTCAGATCAGCCGGAGTCTGGGGGGAAGTGGTCAGGGAATCTGCTCATCGATCCGGCCTCTTCTCCTGACCCCGGTCGGCATGGCACGGATGATGGTGAATGCGTCGGAGCTGCGATCGTCGGGGACGACCGAGCCTGCGAGGTGTCGAAAGGGCCATCGGCTCAAGCACCCTCGGTCGAAATGCTGATCCAGGCCGTCAGGACGCGGCCCAGACTCCGAGTTCGGTGCCGCTCGGATCGATGAAGTGGAAGCGGCGGCCACCGGGGAACTCGTACGGTTCCCTGGTGACCGTGCCGCCGGCCGCCCGCACGGCCCGGACGGAGGCATCGAGGTCATCGGAGTACAGGAGCACCAGCGGGCCTTGGCGTTGGGCTCCACCGGTCGCGTCCAATCCGCCGACCTCACCGTCACCGGAGGGTGCTCGGATTCCGGCGTATGCGGGCCCGTAGTCGTTGAACTGCCAGCCGAAGGCGTTCTCGTAGAACGCACGGGTGGACGCCAGGTCGGTCGCCGTCAGCTCGACGTAGTCGATCGCATGATGGATGTTGGTCATGACGTCACACTAGGCAAGGGCACCGACACCACGACGGCTGGTGAGCCGGTTTCACCGTGGGCGGGTGACGGCGAAGTCGCGCAGCGTCGAGTGGGTCATCGCGACGACGGCGACGCCCACGACACAGAGCACTCCACCGGCGACCACGGCGAATCCGGCCGACGTCAGCGAGGCCAGCAGTCCGGCGCGCACGTTGCCGAGCTCCGGACCGGCCACCCCCACCACCTGCTCCACCGAACTCACCCGGCCGCGGTAGCGATCGTCCGTCGCCAGTTGGACGAGCGCCCCGCGGGAGATGACCGCGACGGTGTCGGCGGCGCCGGCGACCGCCAGGCACAGCAGCGCCGGCCACCAGCTGGCGACCAGCCCGAACCCGATCAGGGCCGCACCCCACGTCGCCGCAGCCCCGAGCTGAACAATGCCTGCCCGGCCGGCGTGGGTGATAGTGCCGGACAGCATTCCGGCGATCGTCCCGCCGACGGCGATGGCCGAGAGAAAGGCGCCGAGGGTCTCCGGGCCGCCTCCGAAGTGTTCCTCGTTGATCATCGGGAACAGCGCCACCGGCATCGCAAGGCCGGTCGCGACGAGGTCGGTCAGAAAGGAGCCACGCAGCACCGGACGGCGCGCGATGTGCCGCCACCCCGCCACCACGGCTGCCACCCCGGCCCGCTGCGCCGCACCGGCGGGCCGCATCGCCGGCAATCTCGCGACTCCGTACAGGGCCATCCCGAAGGTCAGCGCATCAACCAGGTAACAGGTAGGCAGTCCCCATCCGGCGATCATCAGGCCGGCCAATGCCGGACCGATGAGCATCGACGACTGAAAGGCCAGGTGGGTCAACGCGATTCCGGCCGCCACCTGGTCGCGATCCAACAGGGCAGGCACAAAGGTCCGCCGGGCGGGTGCGCCCAGCGCGCCGGCGGTGGCGGAGGCGGCGACCAACGCCAACACCACCGCCGGCGAATTCAGCCGGGCGAGGGCCTGGGCCGCGAGAAGCGTCGCGACCACGACCGAGCCGAACGTGGTGATCAGGACGAGCCGGCGACGGTCGACGGCGTCGGCGAGTGACCCACCCGCCAGTCCGAACACGATCTGCGGCAGCGCATGTGCCATGCCGATGGCGCCCACCCAGAGTGGGCTGCCGGTCATTTCCCAGATCTGAAACAGCACCGCCACCGTCGTCATCTGCCCGCCGAAGGCACTGGCGCTGGTGCCGAGCCATAGCCGCCGGAACGCCCGGCTGGAGCGCAGCGGTCGCGTATCGATCATCATCCGGTCGGACAGTGTCATGTCGGGTCGGCCGAGCCTTCGGCATCGTGGAGCTGCGCCTGGATCCGATCGTGGAACGAGCGCCGTTCCAGCGCCGCCGCGAGGTCCCGGACCACTTGGGTGAGGGCGTACGGAATCTCGGCCTCCAGGCCGGCGAACGCGGCCTCCGTCGCCCGCCATTCCGCCTCCAGGAAGGGCACCAGCTCCTTGCCCTTGGCCGTCAGCGCAACGGTTTTCGTCCTGGCATCCGCACCGGGGGCGGTCTGCACCAGACCCTCCCGGCGCATCGCGGTGATGGTCTGGCTCATCGCCGAGTGGGTCACGCCTACCTCCGCGGCGAGCTCGCGGATGGTCATCGGGCCGAGGTGCCGCAACCGGATCAGCGTCATGCTGAATCGCGGCCGGACACCGCCGACCCCGCGCTCGGCGTACAGCCGGGCGATGTCCTCGTCCATCGCCTCGAGCAACTGCTTGAGCGGGCGCAGCGCGCTCTGCCGGGTGGGATCCTCCGAAGATGTCACAGTGCTAATGTAACAGTGACAGTGCTAATATAACAGCCCTTATGCAAATAAGACGTATCCGGCCCGCTGCAGGGCGACCCGCGTCCAGGGGCCAGGATGGACGGCATGATCGAGGCCTACACCGTCGAGCAGATCCGTGCCGTCGAGGCCATCGCCCTGGAGCGGGACGGCGACCAAACGCTCATGCGGCGGGCCTCGTTCGCGGTGGCCGCCGAGGTGGCGGAGCGGATGCCGTGCCCACACCCCGGACGCCGGGTCGTGCTGCTGGTCGGATCCGGGAACAACGGCGGTGACGCCCTGTACGCCGGCGCCGCCCTGCGCCGGCGGGGCATGCAGGTCACCGCGGTGCTGCTGAACCCGGGCAGGACCCACGCCGGAGGACTCGCGACGCTGCGCAGGGCCGGCGGGCGGATCCTGCCGCACGACCACGCTGCGGTGCCGGGCGCCATCGAACGAGCGGACGTGACCGTCGACGGAGTGGTCGGCATCGGCGCCACCCCGCCGCTGCGTGACCCGGCCGCCGAGCTGATCGGACAGGCCAACGCCACCGACGCGCTGCGGGTGGCGGTGGACCTGCCCAGCGGCATCGAGCCGGACACCGGCCGGGTGCGCGGGATCGCGTTCCTGGCGGACGTCACCGTGACGTTCGGCGGGATCAAGGTCGGCCTGCTGATCGCCGACGAGCAGGCCGGCACGATCGTCAGCGTCCCCATCGGGATGGACATGACGGGCCGACCGGCCGAGGTCATCGCGATGACGGACGGCAGCCTGCGGCAGATGCTGCCCGCGCCCGCCCCGGCCGCCGACAAGTACAGCGGGGGACTGGTGGGGGTGGTGGCCGGCTCGCCGGGCTACCCGGGGGCGGCGGTGCTCTGTGTCGGTGGCGCGGTCCGTACCCGTCCCGGGATGGTCCGGTACGCCGGGCCGCAGGCCGCCGCGGTGGTGGCCCGCTGGCCGGAGGCCGTCGCGGTGGATTCACCAGCCGACGCCGGGCCGGTTCAGGCCTGGGTGGTCGGCCCCGGAATGGGCACCGAGGGTCAGTCGATCACCCTGCTCCGGTGGGTGCTCGGGCAGGATGTGCCGGTGCTCGTGGACGCCGACGGGCTGACCGTCCTGGCGCCGATGCCCACCCTGCTGCAGGCCCGTCGCCGGGCCGGGCAGCCCACCGTGCTGACCCCGCACGACCGGGAGGTCACCCGGGTGTTTCCGGACATCGAGTTGGACGACCGGCTGGCCGCGGTCCGCCGCGCCGCCTGGGTGAGCGGCGCCACCGTCCTGCTCAAGGGTCATCGCACATTGATCGCCGACCCGGGTGGGCAGGCGGCGGTCAACCTGTCCGGATCGTCCTGGCTGGCCACCGCCGGGTCCGGGGACGTGCTGTCCGGTGTCGTCGGCTCGTTGCTGGCGGCCGGGCTGCCACCGCTGCTCGCGGCCAGCGCCGGCACGTTCCTGCACGGCCGGGCCGGGCAGCGGGCACAACGGGCCGGCCTGTTCGGCGCGCACGTCCTGTGGGATCACCTCAATGTGGAGGGGTGACGCGTGCCGTCGGAGGCACGAGGCGTGACCGGCGGCAGGGCCGAACGCGATCCGCCGATTCCATGTCGTGCGCCTATCCCTCACGTCCGGCCGGGCGGCGCAACGCCGCAAGGGTGGACCCGGCGGCCCGATCGGCCAGCCGCTCCGCGGGATCGTCGGCCCGTCCGACGGTCAGCGGGCCAGGTCCACCGCGGTCCAGGCCGCTGCGCTGCGCCACCACGTGTCCCACCTCGTGGGTCAGCACCTGCAGGCCCCGGTCGTTGTTCGGTTGGTAGGCGCCCCGGGCGAAGTACAGGTCATTGCCGTGGGTGAAGGCCAGCGCCTGGAGGGACGCGGTGATCCTGGCCGCCTCGGGATCGTCGTGCACCCGCACCTGCGACAGGTCCTGCCCGAGGTGGCTCTCCATCCGCGAGCCAAGGCCCTCCGGCAGCGGTCGGCCGGCGCCCTGGCGGCGCCGCAATGCCGCGGCCACCGACGACTCGACAGGCGAGCCCCCGAGCGGATCGACCGTGCTCTGGGCCGGGCCGCCGAAGATCCGGCCCGGCACCGGGGTGGCCAACCGTTCGGCGCGCAGCTGCCCACCGGGGTCGGCGGCGGTGGAGCCCGTCGATCGGGCCGCGTCGTGCCGAGCCGTGGGCTCCCGCAGCCGGCTTTTCATGCCGTTGACTCCTGTACCGCCCGCACCCGGGGCGTCGTGCCCAAAACCTACTGCCGTGGCCGCCGATTTGCCACGTTTGCGGCCCATCCCGCGATTGCGGCGGCGGGTTGCTCACCCGGTGTTGCCGTGCCGGGTGCGATCAGTATCACCTGACACGCGGCAACGCTCCGGATGGACGACCGGCACGCACGCAAACGTGATTCCATCGAAGGGTGAGCATCTTCGCCACAACCGCGGGCGCCCCGCCCGAAGCGGCCGCCACCGACCCGACGCGCCCCGGTGTTCGCGTCGAGGCGGTGGTTGATCTGGCCGCCGTCCGGGCGAACGTCCGCACGTTGTCGGGCCTGATGCGCGCACGCAACCCGGCGGCGACCGTGATGGCGGTGGTCAAGGCGGACGGGTACGGCCACGGCGCGCAGCAGTGCGCGCGGGCCGCCCTGGCCGGTGGTGCGGCCCGGCTGGGTGTGGCCACTCCGGAGGAGGCCGTCGCGTTGCGACGGGCCGGGATCGACGCGCCGATCACCGCCTGGCTCTGGCCCCCCGAGCAGGACATCGGGGACGCGCTGGCCCACGGCGTCGAGATCGGCGTCTCCAGCCTGGCCCACCTGGACGCCGTGCTGGCTCGGCCGCACGCCGGTGCGCAGCCGGCCATCCACGTCAAGGTCGACACCGGCCTGGGCCGGGGTGGAGCGGGGCCGCGGGAGGTCGCCGCGGTGCTCGACGCGGTCGCCGCCGCGCAGCGCTCCGGCGCGGTCCGGGTGGTGGGTCTGATGAGTCACCTGGCCAGCGCCGACGTCCCCGGCGACGCCTCCGTGCCGGAGCAGACGGCCGCCTTCCGGCGGATTCTGCAGGCCGCGGACGTCCGCGGGATCACCGCCGACGTGCGGCATCTGGCCAACACGGCCGGGCTGATAGACCATCCTGACACGCATTTCGACATGGCCAGGGTCGGCATCGGGATCTACGGGCTCAATCCGGTGAGTACTCCGGTGGGTCTGTCGGCCGCGATGAGCCTGCGTGCCACTGTCGCGTTGACCAAGCGGGTGCCCGCCGGTCAAGGTGTCTCCTACGGCCTTACCTTCCGGACCGACCGGGAGACGACCCTGGCGTTGGTGCCCCTCGGGTACGCGGACGGCATCCCGCGAGCCGCGAGCAACCGCGGCGAGATCTGGGTGGCCGGGGCGCGTCGGCCCATCGCCGGGCGGGTGGCCATGGACCAGGTCGTCGTGGACTGCGGCGACGATCCCGTCGCCGCGGGCGACCCGGCCGTCGTCTTCGGGCCGGGCGACGCCGGCGAGCCGACCGCCCGGGACTGGGCCGGGTATTGCGACACCATCGACTACGAGATCGTGACCAGGATCGGGCCGAGGGTGCCCCGACGCCACGTCGGGGGGCTGGTGCACCGGTGAGCACCGTCGGGAAGATTCTGGGCACCGCCGGGATCGTCACCGGCGTCCTGGGCGCCGCCGCATTCGGCGGGGTGACCGCGCAGCGGGTCGCCGTCCGCAAGTACCAGACGGCGCAGGCCGCGCTGCTCACCGAACCCGGCGACGACCCCGGGTTCGAGGCCCTCGAAGCGGACCGCACCTACTCGGTGGACACCTGGGACGGCGTCGCGCTGCACGTCGAGGAGGTCGGTCCGCTCGACGCGCCGGTCACGGTGATCTTCGCCCACGGGTGGACGCTACGGCTGGGGTCCTGGCACTACCAGCGGCTCGCCCTGCCCGGGCCCGGTTTCGGGGCGCCGCCCGAGCCGGAACAGCCGGGCACCCGCCGGTCCCGGCGGAGCGCCGCGGCCCAACCCAGCGCCCGACTGGTGTTCTACGACCACCGGTCGCACGGCAAGTCCACCCGGGCGCCGGAGGGCCACTCCACGATGGACTACCTGGCCGCCGACCTGCACAGCGTCATCGACACCGCGGCGCCCACCGGCCCGGTCGTGCTGGTCGGCCACTCGATGGGCGGCATGGCGATCTTCACGCTCGCCGCGCAGGACCCGGACCTGTTCGCCGAGCGGATCGCCGGGGTGGGTCTGGTCTGCACGGGCGCCACGTACCTCCGGCCGTCCGAGCTGAGCAAGCTGCTGATCGTCGGCGGCCATCCGCTGGTCAAGGTGCTCAAGGAGGTCGGGTCCCGGTACCCGGCGATCTTCGAGCGCGGCCGTTCCAGCAGCCGGGACGCGGTCTGGATGCTGACCCGCAGCCTCGGCTTCTCCCGCAAGGATGTCTCAGGGGCGCTGGTCGACTACCTCGACGAGATGGTGTCCTCGACCCCGGTCGAGGTGATTGCCGAGTTCCTGCCGACCCTGTTCGCCCACGACCAGACCGAGGCGGTGCCCGCGCTCGCCGGCGTCCCGACCATGATCGTCGCCGGTGACCAGGACCGGATGACCCCGCTGGACCGATCGACCAGGATCGCCGAGGTGCTCCTGGACGCGGAGATCGTGGTCGCCGAGGGCTCCGGACACATGACGATGATGGAGGACCCGGTCGTCACCAACGAGGCGCTGCGCCGGCTGCTGCACCGGGCGGTCGACGGGGTGCGCGCGAAGGACACCCGGCGCAGGTCCCGTTGGGCGCGGGCCGGTCGATGAGTCCGCTGGACCTCGACCGGCCGGCCGACACCCACGCGCTGGGGGTCGCGCTGGGCCGCCGGCTGCAGCCCGGCGATCTGGTCATCCTGTCCGGGTCGCTGGGCGCCGGGAAGACCACGCTGACCAAGGGGATAGCCGACGGCATGGGGGTGACCGGGCCGGTCACCTCGCCGTCGTTCGTCATCGCTCGGGTGCATCGGCCGGCCGCCGCGTCGGGCACCCCCCTCGTGCACGTCGACGCCTATCGGCTCGGTGGCGCCCTGGAGCTGGACGATCTGGACCTGGACACCGACCTGACCGCAGCCGCGGTGGTCGTCGAGTGGGGCGAGGGGGTCGCCGAACAACTGGCCGACGACCACCTGCTGGTCGAGTTGACCCGGTTGCCCGACGACCGGCGCACCGCCGTCCTGTCGGCGAGCGGACCGGGCTGGGCCTCCCGGCTGATCGACCTCTTGGCGCAGTCTTACGGATCCGGGTAGATCGCCGCCGGCACCTGGCGGGCCGGGTCCCGTTGGCCCTACCGTCGATTGTTCCGGGGTGTGGAGGTGGGATATGGCCGTGCAGTCCAGGGTGCTTGTCGTCGACGACGACGACACCGTGCGGGAGGTGCTGCGCCGCTACCTCACCCGCGACGGGCACGACGTCCTGGAGGCCGCGGACGGGCCCGACGGGCTGCGCCTGGTCCGCACCCACCAGCCCGACCTGATCGTGCTCGATCTGATGCTGCCCGGGATGGACGGCCTGGCGGTCTGCCGGGAGATCCGCAAGACCTCGACGGTCCCGGTGATCATGTTGACCGCCCTCGGTCAGGAGTCGGACCGGGTGGTCGGTCTGGAATACGGCGCCGACGACTACGTGGTCAAGCCGTTCAGCCCGCGGGAGCTGGCCCTGCGGGTCGGTCGAGTCCTTCAACGCAGCCGGGGCGCCGGCAGCACCGGGCCGGCCGGATCGGCGGAGATCACCAGCACTGATGGGGAACTGTGGGTGGGTCCGCTTTCCCGCACCGCCCGTCGCGGCGGGATCGAACTCAATTTGACCAGCCGCGAGTTCGACCTGCTGCACTTCCTGCTGGCCCACCCGGGTCAGGTGTTCAGCCGGACGGAACTGATGGAGCAGGTGTGGGGCTGGTCGTTCGGCGACCAGTCCACAGTGACCGTGCACGTGCGCCGGCTGCGGGAGAAGGTCGAACCGGACCCGGCCCGGCCCACCCGGATCGTCACCGTCTGGGGAGTCGGGTACCGGCTGGACGGCGACCTGCGCGCCGGCCCGCCGACCTCGACGGCGTAGGCGGACCGACCGGTGTGGACCGACCTGCTGCACATCCTGCCCTGGGCGCTGCTGGCCGCGGTGGCCACCGGCGTGGTCGAGGTCGGCGTGCTGCACCTGCTTCGGCACCGGTCGGCCGCCGCGAACATCGCCGCGCTGGTCAGCATCCCGATCCTGGCCGTGCTCATCTTCGTGGTGAGCATCAGCGGGTTCATGTACACCCCGATGCTGGCGTTCGCCGCGACCGCGTGCGCGCTGATCGCGGTGGTGGTGATCCCGGTGGCCGTCTACCTGGGTCGGCGGATCGCCATGGGTGCCATGGAGGCGGAGAAGCAACGGGCCGTGGAGCGAGCGACCGAGGCGTCCCGCCGGCAGTTGGTGGCGTGGGTCAGCCACGACCTGCGCACGCCGCTCGCCGGCATCCGGGCGATGAGCGAGGCACTGGAGGACTCGGTGGTGGTCGATCCCGCGGAGGTGGCCGACTACGCGCGGCGGATCAGCACCGAGACCGCCCGGCTCTCGACGATGGTCGACGACCTGTTCGAGCTGTCCAGGATCAACGCCGGCGCGTTGCGGCTGACGTTCGGGCCGGTCTCCACCGAGGAACTTGTGGCGCAGGCGATGGAGGCGGCCGGTCCCGCCGCCGGCCAACGCGGGGTCCACCTGGCCGCCTCCGCCGAGCCCCGCTGGCCGGTCGTCAACGGGTCCGACCACGAGTTGATCCGCGTGCTGCGGAACCTGCTGGTCAACGCCATCCGGCACACCCCGTCCGACGGCACGGTGGCGGTGGTCGCCGGGCAGACAGCCGAATACGCGTGGTTGGCGGTGCAGGACGCCTGCGGCGGCATCGATCCCGACGACCTGCCGAGGGTGTTCGACGTGGCCTTCCGTGGGGCGGCGGCCCGGTCGCCGGAGAAGGGCTCCGCGGCGGGCGGCGCCGGGCTGGGCCTGGCCATCGCCCGTGGTCTGGTCGAGGCGCACGGCGGGCAGATCAGCGTCCACAACGAGGGGCCGGGCTGCCGGTTCGAGGTTCGGCTGCCGGTGGCAGCCTGAGCCACCTCGGGCGGCCTGCCACACCGCGAGCGCGATGACCGCGCACAGCACGAGCTCGGCCACACCCGCCGCCCGCTGCAGCAGGCCCGGGGCGAGCATCAGCTGGTCCAGCCCCAGTACCCCGGGCACCCGGTTCAGGATCAGCGCCAGGCTCAGCGCACCACTGACCAGGGAGGTGACCAGCAGCGCCGGCCCGACCCACGCCCTGGTGACCGTCGACCGGAGCCCGCGCCACAGCACGAAGCCCGCCGCCGGCAGCAACGCGAAGACGACCGCGCCGGCGATCAGGTGGATCGTCGACGAGGTGTCGCCCGGCGTGCCCGGCCGGTTGGTGGGGAACACCGCAGCCGCCACGAGCGCGACTGCCCAGCCGGTCAGCAGCAGCCGGACGATCGTGGCTCCGGCGGCGAAGGCCAGGCCACGGGCGATGGCGAGCCCGGCGAGCGCCAACGCGCCGGTGGCCACTGCGAACAGCGGCTCGCCCAATGGGGTGGTCACCACGTAGTCGCTGATCGTCGTGCGCGTCGCGGAAAGCCCGGCCGGGGCGTCCAGGTGCAGCAGCAGCATCGGCGGGACTGCGGCGATCGAGCCGGCCAGGGCCACCCGTGCGCTGCCGGCCGGGGCCGCAGTGGTGAGCCGACGCGATGCCGTGACGGCAGGTGCGTGGGGCCGCAGCAGGATGGCGGTGGTCATTCCGGACTCCTTGAAAAGGATCACGTGGTGATCGCTTCGGTTGTCAGAATTGACCGTAGAAATCTTCGAACGAGCAGGTCAGAGGGCTAGCCCTGGTTCTGCTGAGGGTCCAAGGAGCGAATTCCCCGAGGGGGTTGCGGACCGGGTGGCCGGGGGTTCGGCCGCCCGGGCAGGGGGTGTAGGCCCACCCCTTAGGGCGTCCGGTCGGGGTTCGGCCCGGGGTAGTGTGGGT
>JBIOVW010000864.1:0-10788 GCA_044867945.1 Nakamurella sp.
GACTGGACCGACTTCGCCCCGCACACCGTCATCAGTGGTGATCAGTTGTCCGGGATCGAGGGCGATCTGCTCAACGAGATCGCCAAGCGGGAATGCCTGACCCTCGCGGTCGATTCCGCGGGCGGGGCCAGCGCGGCGGTGCCGTCGGTCCAGTCCGGCCGGGCGGACGTCGCCGCCGGCGACTGGTGGCGGACCAAGGCTCGCGCCGAGATCGTTTCCCTGAGCGACCCGGTGTACCTGGACCAGGGTGCGTTGGTGTCCACGGCCGGGTACAAGACCATTGCCGAACTCGAGGGGAAGAAGATCGGCTCGGTGGTGGGGAACCTGTGGAACGACGACTTCACCAAGACCTTCGGCGACAATTTCCAGGTCTACCAGGACGCGGAAGCGGTGTTCGCCGACTTGGCGGCCGGCCGGCTGGACGTGGTCATCGACAGCGTCGGCGCCACTACCGCCCGGTTCAAGACCACGCCGATCGAGGGCGCCGAGATCGTCCCGATGCAGCCGGACCCCCGGATCGCGGCGTCCAGCACACCCGGTCAGGTCAACTGGCCTAGCAGCAAGGACAACGCGGATCTGACCGCGGCCCTCAACGCGCAGATCGCCGCCCTGCGAGCCGACGGGACCATCGAAGCGACCCTGAAGAAGTACGGCCTGGACGCCAGTGCCGCCCAGGTCGGTCAGCCGTCCGAGCTCTGAACCACCGAGCTCCGGCGACCGGACATCCGACCACGCTTCGCCGCCTTCATTGATCATCTGGCGACACTTGTGGTCTCAGGACCCTGTTGCGGAAGGGATGCTCGATTTCATCCGAGAGTAGGCACACCGCGCTGATCACCGGCGCCGCCAGTGGCATGGGTCGTTGCACCGCCGAGGTCTATCTGCGCCAGGGCTGGACAGTGCTGGCGATGGACCGCGTTCCGGTCCAGGTCACGTCCGCGGCCGACCGGCTCGTCCCGGTCGTCGCGGACGTGACCGATCGCGCCGCCGTCGATGCCGCCCTCGCGGCGAACCTGCCGAAGGTGGGCGGCCCGCTGCAGGCCGTGGCCAACGTGGCCGGCATCTACCCGCCGTCCACCCTGGAAACGGCCACCGAGGAGTTGTACCGCCGGATCTTCGACGTCAATGTCCTCGGCGTCATGAACGTGATGGCGGCCGCGATCCCGTACATGCCGGCCGGGTCCGCCATCGTCAACTTCGCCTCCATCGACGGTTTCACCGTCTCGCCCGGCCAGCTGCTTTACGGCGCCTCCAAGGCGGCCGTGATCATGCTGACCAAGGCCACCGCCCTGGAACTCGCACCCAAAGGTATCCGGGTCAACGCAGTCGCCCCCGGTTGGATCGCCACCCCCGGCACCGGGGCCACCGACCGGATGGCGCAGGCGGCCGCCTCGATCCCGCTCGGCCGCGTCGGTCGACCCGAGGAGGTCGCGCAATGGGTGTGGCTCCTCGCCGGGTCCGACTCGGCCGATTACGTGACCGGCGAGACCGTCACCGTGGCGGGCGGCTTCGCGATCCGCTGACCAGCCTGCACCATTCGCCACCGTTGCAAGACCACGCTGAAGGAACACCATTGACCCGCTACTGCATCATCGGCGCCGGCGCCGCCGGCATCTCCGCCCTCGAACAGCTCCGGCAGGCCGGCCACAAGGTCGACTGCTACGAGAAGACCGACCGGGTCGGCGGACACTGGCACACCGACTACGACATGCTGCACCTGATCACGTCACGGGACATGACCCATTTCGAGGACTTTCCCATGCCCGCCGAATACCCGCATTTCCCCCGACGGGACCAGGTCCGCGACTACATCGAGTCCTACGCCCGCACCAAGGGGCATTACGAGATCATCCGGTTCAACACCGCGATCACCTCTGTGGTGCCGATCGCGACGGTCGGCCCGGTAGGTGCCGCCGGGTGGACGGTGACGCTGAGCACCGGTGAATCGATCGACTACGACGGCGTCTTGGTGGCCAACGGACACCTGTGGGACCCCAAGATCCCGAACGTTCCAGGCGAATTCAGCGGTCGCCAGATCCATTCCGGCGCCTTCAACAACACCGACGACGTCCAGGGCGACCGGGTACTGGTCGTCGGCGCCGGCAACTCCGGCTGCGACCTCGCGGTCGACTGTGCCCAGCACCGTCTCGAGGTCGACATCGTGATCCGGGAGGGCATCCACTTCCAGGCCAAGAGCTACTTCGGCGTGCCGCGGCAGCAGGTGCCCTGGCTGGGCGAGTTCACCCCGGAGGACCAGGACCTCATCGCCCGACTCCTGGCTCGGGTGAAGATCGGCGACTGGCGCGACTACCCGGGCATGCCGCAGCCCAAGCACCCCACCATCGCCGAGGGCCGGGCCGTGGTCAACGATCTGCTGCTCTTCTGGATCCAGCACGGCCGGATCCGGGTCCGGCCCGGGATCGAACGCTTCGACGGGCGGACCGTCCACTTCACCGACGGCACCACCGGCGAGTACGACACCATCCTGTGGGCCACCGGGTTCAAGGCCACCCTGCCGTTCCTGGAAGAATCGTTGATCCAGCGGCAGAACGGGATGCCGCTGCGGGTCGGCGGCGGCATCATCCCGGTGGGACTGGAAAAGCTGTACTACATCGGGATGATCGCTCCCCGGGGACCGCAGATCCCGATTTACGGAGTGCAGACCAAACTGGCCATCCGGATGATCAACCTGCACGAGGCTGCCGCCGACGGGTTCGCCGGCATCGCCGAGTACATCGCGAAGCTGCAGGAGCCGTTCGACGGTATCGACATCGTCCGAGTGCTGTGGGAGCGGCAGATGGAGGACACCGGGCGGCTGCTTGACGGCCTCGACCACCTCGGCACCATCGGCCCGCTCAAGCCGCGCACTGCTTAGCCTCAATGCCAAGCTCAAGCGCACCGACTCTCCACGCAATACATCCAGCGCGAAAATCAGCAACCGAAGGAGACACACCGATGAGCGACACGAACGCGGCCCGGCTGACCGGCCGCGTTGCCCTGATCACCGGCGGATCCCGCGGGCAGGGCGCGGCACATGCCCGCCGGATGGCCACCGAGGGAGCGATCGTCTTCATCGGCGACGTGCTGGACGAAGACGGCCAGAAGACCGAGGCCCAGCTCCGCGCCGACGGATTCGACGCAACCTACCTGCACCTCGACGTCTCCGACCCCGACTCGTGGTCCGCCGCGCGCGATCTGATCGATCGTCGGCACGGCCGGCTGGACATCCTGGTCAACAATGCCGGCATCATCCACGAGCGGGAGATCGCCGACGAGGCCCTCGAGGCGTGGAACCGCACCCTCGCGGTCAACCTGACCGGACCGTTCCTGGGCTTGCGGACCATGCTGCCGCTGCTGCGCAAGGGCACCGGCCCGTCAGTGATCAACACCTCCTCGGTGTACGGCCCGTCCGGGGCGGTCACCTACGCCGCCTACGGCGCCAGCAAGTCCGGCCTGCTCGGGCTGACCCGCACCGCCGCACTCGAGTTCGCGCCCGATGGCATCCGTGTGAATGCGCTGGTGCCTGGTGGCGTCGTCTCGCACATGAGCGCCGACGACCCGGAGGGCGGCGTGATCGACGAAACCCCGCTGCGCCGCCGGGCCCAGCCCGAAGAGTTGGCGGCCGCGGTTGCGTTCCTGGCCAGCGACGACGCCAGCTTCGTCACCGGCACCGAACTGGTTGTCGACGGGGGCTTCCGCACCCGCTGACCCCCGGACACGGCCCGGCCATCCGCTCCAGGAGTCCGGGCCGTTTCGCTCATGCGCAGCTCAGATCGGCCGACCAGCAGCGGATTTCAACCAATATCCACTGTGTCCGGCAGCAGGGTCTTCGGCCGGTCGACGATGCTGCGCACACTATCCCGCAAACGATCTCCGGGCTCTTGGCCGCAGCGACGGATCAGCTGATCCCGTTGGCGCCCAGTTTGTTGGATACGCCTACCTGGGTGCCATGCCGCACGATGGACGGCGGTCAAGGCGGCGCATCCGGCCGGCCAGCCGCTCCCGGACCTGCGGTTCGTCCGGACGAGTAGGCCGGGTTGGCCTGTACCGACTCGAATAGGACACCAGCCCCCCGCAGGCGTTGGCCAGGAAGTCCGGCACGACCGACAGCGTTTGCGGCCCAGGACCGTACTGCCGTCGGCGCGGTCGGACAGTCGGTGCGCAGGTGACCCGCGCCCGACCTAATCCGCCAATGCAGGAAAGCAATTTCATCGTGGGAACGAGCAGATCGGCGTCCATGGTCAACCTCGTCCAAGGGTGATGTCGGGTGAAACCGCACCACCCTTGGCGCGCCCGCGGGAGAAGTGCGCTGCACAAGGTGTCAGGTGAGTACCTCGATGCTGCCTTCGTCCCAGCTTCGCGGGACGGTCATGTCCCCGCGCGGGCCGGGGGCACATGGAATGCAGCCCGGCGTCGTAGCCCAGGTGCGGCACTGAAGCCGGCAACTGGTGGCGGGCCCGCGTCCAACGGCCCCGGCTCTGCGCGCTGATGGTGTCCATGAGGTCTTTGCGACGGGTTCGCCGTCAACGATCACGGTCACGGCGGTCTGTCCGCGCCGAGATCACTGGCGTATCAGTAGAAGGCGTCGAAGCCCGAAACTGATGAACGAAGCGTTCGTTCAGGTGGAGATCCCTGAATGAATGGCGTACGAATGTTCGATGTCAGTCGGTTTCGGGCAGATTGCAGTACAGGCAGTCATCTGCGCATCCGGCGTCTTCGGCAAGCGATTGTTCAATCATGACGGGTTTCTTGGCCTTCCTGGATTGCTGGATCGAAAGTGATTGATGTCGATCGACGGGTTATCATGGGCTCGGCCACCTCGCCAGAAATGCTGAGCGCCAGAGACGCTCTGGTTCCAGACGGTCATCGGCGCGCGCCCGCGAGTCCGATCGATTCGCATTGAGCGTTTCGACGGAAGCGTCGCATGGCCCTCATTCATCCGCGTCGATGATGCCGGCCGTTCAGCCCCGACTGTGGTGTCCGGACCGTGTCCGGTCTTGACCACGGCCTCAGATGGAAGTGTCATCAACCGATCTTTGATGCTGCGCAGGATGAGGTCCTGGTCGCTGAACGATCTGCCGGTCGCACCCGGGCCGCCGCGGAAGAGGGTGTCACCGGCGAACACCACCCGAGGCCCGCCGCGTAAAGGCAGACCGCGCCCGGTGCATGACCGGGCGTGTGGATCACCTCGAGATCGGTGCCCCCGACCGTAATGCGCTGGCCGTCGGCCAGCGGGCCGTCCGGCTGGCTGTCGTGGGTCAGTGCCCACACCGGGGCGTCGTCGGGATGCAGCAGCACCGGCGCCCCGGTTGCCCTGCCCACGTCCGGCGCGACCCGGACATGGTCGTCATGGCCGTGCGTGCACAGGATCGCCTTCACCGTCCGGCCTCCCACGACCTGCAGGATCGCGTCGACGTCGTGCGGGGCGTCGATCACCACGCATTTCGCGTCGTCGCCGACCACCCAGACGTTGTTGTCCACGTCGAAGGTCTGCCCGTCCAGGGAGAACGTGCCGGAGGTGACGACGTGATCGATCCGCGCCATCAGAACTTCACCACCGAGCGCAACACATCGCCGTGCTGCATCACGGCGAAGGCGGCGTCCACGTCGCCGATGCCGATCGTCTCGGTGACGAACGCGGTCAGCGGCAGCCGGCCCTGCAGGAACAGGTCGATCAGCATTGGGAAGTCCCGGGAGGGTAGGCAGTCGCCGTACCAGGACGACTTGAGAGACCCGCCGCGGCCGAACACATCCAGCAGCGGCAGCTCCAAGGTCATCTGCGGGGTGGGCACGCCCACCAGGACCACGGTGCCGGCCAGGTCGCGGCCGTAAAAGGCCTGCCGGTAGGTCTCCGGGCGGCCGACGGCATCGATCACCACGTCCGCGCCGAAGCCGCCGGTCAGTTCTCGGATTCCGTCGACGGCATCGACGTCTTTGGAGTTGATGATGTGGGTGGCGCCCAGTTCGGTGGCTGTGGCCAGTTTGCGGTCGTCCAGGTCGACGGCGATGATCGTCGCCGCGCCGGCCAGCCGGGCGCCGGCAATGGCTGCGGAACCGACGCCGCCGCAGCCGATCACCGCGACGGAATCGCCGCGGCTCACCGCGCCTGTGTTGATGGCTGCGCCCAGTCCGGCCATCAGGCCGCAGCCCAGCAAACCGGCGACTTCCGGGGCGGCGGCCGGGTCGACCTTGGTGCACTGCCCGGCGGCGACCAGGGTCTTCTCGATGAACGCGCCGATGCCCAGCGCCGGCGAGAGCTCGGTGCCGTCGGCCAGGGTCATCTTCTGCGTGGCGTTGTCGGTGTTGAAGCAGTACCAGGGACGGCCCCGGCGGCAGGAGCGACACCGCCCACAGACGGCCCGCCAGTTCAGGATGACATAGTCGCCCGGGGCCACGTCGGTGACTCCGTCACCGACGGATTCGACGATCCCGGCGGCTTCGTGGCCGAGCAGGTATGGGAAGTCGTCGCCGATGCCGCCCTTGATGTAGTGCAGGTCGGTGTGGCAGACCCCGCAGGCCTGGACCCGAACCACCGCTTCGCCCGGACCGGGATCCGGGACGGTGATGGTGACCAGTTCCACTGGGGCGTCCTTGGCACGGGAGATGAGACCTTGCACCTGCTGGGGCACGTTGCTTCCTCTTCCTGGTCCAGTTCCGGGGTCGATGATGCGGTGAAGACTGCAATCGGATTGTGATCCGTCAGGCGCATCTCGGTGAAGACACGATTCTGGCCGTCAGCCCAAGGGCTGACCTTGAGCCGGGGGAACGACATAGTTGACCTCACGTGCAGGTCGGTCGGCGCGGGCCCGTTCCGGGCTTGTTCAACTCGGACCCGCGTCGCCGTCCGAGAGTTCACGCCGTTCGTCCTCGACGCTGGGCAGTTCGGCCAGCACCTGCCTCGCCAGGCCGATCAGCACGGTGGTGGCGGGGGACAGGACGGCTCCGCGGCGGGTGATGAAGGCGAAAGTCTCGTACAGTGGCGGGTCCAACGGCGCCCAGTACAGGTTGCGAGTGAACCCTAGGACGTGCGCCAGCGCCAGCGAGATTATCGTGTCGCCCACTCCGCGGGCGGCCAGTTCCAGGGCCACCACCGGCGATTCCACCTCGACCACCGGACGCAACGACACACCCGCGTTCTGGGCCCGGGCCACCATTTGGCGGCGGGTGGGATCCATGTCACCCCAACGGACCTCAGTCATGATCAGGTCGGCGCGGGCAACCTGATCGATGCTCTTGGAGCCGCGGGCCCGGGTCCGCGACCTGGTCAGGTAGACGGCCTCCATTGTCCATTCGACCGGTCCGACAGCCAGTCCCTGGTCATCGACGGGCAGCGCGACCAGGCCGGCCTCCAGGTCTCCCGCTCGCACGCTGGCCGCTACCTGCACCGAGTTCTGCTCGGTGATCCTTACCTGGACCTGCGGGTACAACGCCCGGAACCGGACGACCAATTCGGTGTGCAGCAGGTGATGGGCGCTGCTGAAGGTACCCAGACTGACACTGCCGCCGGTCAGCGTGCGGACCGGGTCGACCGCCGCGGCCGCCTCCTCGGCGGCCAGCACGGTCCGCTCGGCATAGGGCACCAGCCGGCGGGCGGCGTCGGTGAGGATCAGCTTGCGGTTGGTCCGGATGAACAGGGGCACCCCAAGCTGGTGCTCAAGCCGCCGGATCTGCTCGGACAGGCTCGGCTGGGCGATGAAGTGAGCCTCCGCCGCGCCCGACAGCGAACCGTACTGCACAGCCGAGAGGAAGTACTGAAGCTGCTGCAGCGTCATGGATGTCGCCATGGTGAAACTCCTCGACGTGGCCCAGGCGGACCCTATCCATAGGTGAAACCTTGATGTGTGGTCGGAATCATCCCATGGACGGGGGAGTGGGGTCCTTGCAGACTTGTGCTTAAGGCCGGACCCGGTTAACCGGGCCGGAAGGCGATTGCCTCCACCTGGATTCCCACGTTTCGTCAAGGAGTGGTCATGTCCCGTTACTGCGTGATCGGTGCCGGTGCGGCGGGCGTTTCGGCGCTGCAGCAGCTGCGCGAGGCCGGTTACCAGGTCGAGTGCTTCGAGAAGTCCGACCGCGTCGGGGGGCATTGGCACACCGACTACGACGCGCTGCACCTGATCACCTCGCGAGACATGACGCATTTCGAGGGTTTCCCCATGCCCGCCGACTATCCGCACTTCCCGCGGCGCGATCAAGTCCGCGGGTACATCGAGTCCTACGCCCGGCACCACGGCCATTACGACCTGATCAACTTCAACACCGAGGTCGTGTCGGTGACCCCGGAGCCCGCGGGCGACGGACCGGTCGGCTCGGCCGGCTGGCGCGTCATCACCTCCCGCGGTGACGAGGGCGCATTCGACGGAGTGCTGGTCGCCAACGGTCACCTGTGGAGCCCGAAAGTGCCCAACGTGCCCGGCGAGTTCGCGGGCACCGCATTGCACTCCAGCGAGTTCGCCAACGTCGGCGATCTCCAGGGCAGCCGTGTGCTCGTGGTGGGCGCGGGCAACTCCGGATGCGACCTCGCGGTCGACTGCGCCCAGCACCGCCTCGAGGTCGACGTCGTGATGCGCAAGGGCATCCAGTTCCAATCCAAGACCTACTTCGGGGTTCCCCGCGCCGAAGTTCCGTTCCTGGCCCAGTTCAGCCCCGAGGACCAGGATCTGATTAACCGGCTGATGGCCAAGGTATCGATCGGCGAGGCAAAGAACTACCCGGGCATGCCGACCCCCGAGTCCAAAACCCTCGCCGGCGGCCCCACCACGGTCAACGACCTGCTGCTGTACTGGGTGCACCACGGTCGGGTCGGCATCAAGCCGGGCATCGAGCGGTTCGGCGGCCACACTGTGTACTTCTCCGACGGCAGCAGCAAGGACTACGATAACATCTTGTACGCCACCGGGTTCAATGTGTCGCTACCGTTCCTGGACGACGACCTGATCACCTGGCGGCAGGACGCCCCGGTCCGCTACGCCGGCGGCATCCTGCCCGAGGGCGCCGAGAAGCTCTACTTCATCGGCCTGATCGCTCCGCGCGGCCCGCAGATCCCGGTCTATGGCGTCCAGGCCAAGCTCGTCGCCGAAATGATTGGCTTGCACAACGCGGCCGGACCCCGCGGCCTGGCCCTGTCCAACTACTTCTCCGCCGTGCAGGACCCGGAGATGCGCATCGACGTGGTGCGCGCCGTCTGGAACGACCAGATGTCCGACGCCGAAAGGCTGCTCGGGGCGATCAAGGCGGTGCCCACCGCCGCCCTGGGCGACAACCGCGTGGCCGCGACTGCTTCCGCGGCCGCCTGAGCACACCACCGATCGGTTGTACTCGACCCGATTCCACGCCGCCCACGCGGCGGACGCACCTCCACGCCGGAGGAGCCGCACGAAATCGATGAACGGCAAACACCTTCGCGATTCGATGAGGTCCCGGGCCACGCCGGCCCGGGACCCATCACCCCCGGCCACACCGGCCCGGGACCCCGCCACCCCGCCATGAGTTGACTCCGGCCACGCCGGCCGCCCGCCCCACCCACCCCACATTCCGCAACCATGCCACCGATCGTCGCGCCACCCGGCTTGTCGCACGTTGCCCGCCGCCTCAGCTACGCCAGCGGAGGCGGGGCCACGCACACCTCAATCCGCCCATCACAGAGCGTTGGAACGGCTCCAAGCCACACGCTCGGCAACGCCGCCGGCGATCACGGCATCACACCTACTGCCGGAACCGGTGATCGGCGCCGTCGCCCGAGCGCCGAGATCCGCCACCGGAACGCGCCGACGCCAACGAGACCACGGCCGCCTGGCTGGTCGCGATCGAGCAGTCCGGACCGACCGGTCTGGTCCTGAGCCGGCAGCCACTGACCACCCTGGACCTGCCGGCCGACCATGTCGTCGAAGGCGTGCGGCGCGGCGCCTACGTCGTCAGCGACGCCCCGACGCCTCCGTGCTGATCGTGGCCACCGGCAGCGAACTGGAACTGGCCCTGGACGCGGCCACCGTCGCCAGGGCATCCGGCGCCCGGGTGCGGGTGGTCAGCATGCCCTCCCGGGAACTGTTCGACCAGCAGGCCCGGCCTACCGCGATTCGGTCATCCCCGCATCGGTCAAGGCGCGGGTGATCGTCGAGGCCGCCGCGACCTACGGCTGGCGCGACGGCGCAGGAGACGCCGGCGTGATCGTGGGCATCGACCACTCGGCTACTCGGCCCCGGCCGCCGACGCGCAACGCGAGTGCGGGATGACCGTGGACAGGGTCGTCGAGGCCATCGCCCAGGCCGCCGAGCAGGCCTGACGCACGGCACGAAGGAGACCGACATGTCGTTCGACCAATTCCCCCGCACCGTGCTGCGTGAGCTGGACGAGTCCCTGTCCCAGCTCGACACCGCCACCTGCGAGCAGGCAGTGACGCTGATCACCGACGCCGACAAAGTTTTCGTCCTCGGCCTGGGGCCGGCTCGGCCTGATGCTCAAATCCTTTGTGATGCGCCTGATGCACATGGGCCGCGAGTCGTATGTCGTGGGCGAGACCATCACCCCGAACTACGGTCCTGGCGACCTGCTCGTGGTGGGCTCCGCCTCCGGCGAGACAAGCAGCTCGCGCAGATCGCCGAGAAGGCCAGGATCCTCGGCGGCAGGTGCTCGCGATCACCGGCTCGCCCGGATCCACAATCACTCGGATCGCGGACGTCACGATCGTTGTCCGCGCCCCCAGCAAGGACCAGAGCGACTCCCAATTCAGCTCGGTGCAACCCATGGCGTCGCTGTTCGAGCAGGGAGTCCTTCTCTTGGGCGACTCCT
>JBIOVW010000865.1:0-8907 GCA_044867945.1 Nakamurella sp.
GTGGTGTTCGGCAGATAGATGCGGCCCTTGATGTCCAGCACCCGGCAGGCGAAGGCGACGCCCTGGGCGTGGTTGCCCGCGCTGGCACAGACCACCCCCGCGCCGCGCTCGGAGGGGGTGAGCTGCGCCATCAGGTTGTACGCGCCGCGGACCTTGTAGGACCGCACGACCTGCAGGTCCTCGCGCTTGAGCAGCACGGTGACACCGTGCTCGACGCTCAGCCGAGCGCACTCCTCCAGCGGCGTCACCGTCGCGATGCCGTGGAGCCGGCGCGCCGCGGCATCGATGTCGGCCGCCCGAACCGGTCGGGGGTCGCTGCTGTCCAGCATCGTTCGATCTTGGCACGGACAACCGTCCGGCCAACACCGAACAGGTCCCAACATGAGGACGTTCGATTCGGTAGGTTTGACGACGTGCTCGCTGCGATGCGCCAGGCGAAGATACTGGAAGAGGTCCGCCGTACCGGTGGTGCGCGGGTGGCCCACCTGACCGCGCTGCTCGGCGTGTCCGACATGACGGTCCGCCGCGACCTGGAGATCCTCGACCGCAAGGGCCTGCTGTCCAAGGTGCACGGCGGCGCCACCGCGATGGAGACGGCCAGTGCGGTGGAGCCGGGCTTCGAGGTGACCAGCCTGCGGGAGGTGCCGGAGAAGGAGGCGATCGCCACCCGTGCGGCCGAACTGGTGCGGCCGGGCATGGCGATCGCGATCACCGCCGGCAGCACCACCTGGACGTTGGCGCGGCACCTCGGCGACATCGCGAACCTGACCGTGGTCACCAACTCGCTCAAGGTCGCCGAGGTGCTGCACGCCCGGCAACGTTCCGATTTGACCGTGGTGCTCACCGGGGGCCTGCGCACCCCGTCCGACGGTCTCGTCGGACCCGTTGCGGTGCAGGCGATCCGGTCGCTGCACGTGGACATGGTGATCATGGGCGTGCACGGCATCGACGAACGGGCCGGGCTTACCACGCCCAACCTGTTGGAGGCGGAGACGAACCGGGCCCTGGTGGAGTCGGCCCGGCGCCTGGTCGTGGTGGCCGACCACACCAAGTGGGGCGTCGTCGGGCTCGCCCAGATCGCACCGCTGCGGGCGGTGACCACCCTGCTCACCGACGACCGGCTGCCGGCGCACGCCGCGCAGGTGCTGTCCGAACAGGTGCCCGAGGTGATCATCATCCCCACCGGCGAGCCGGTCGCCGAACTCGCATCGACATGAGCCCGCCAACGGGGTGCGTCGTGGGCATCGCAGCCTCGATCGTCTTTCGGATCGTGTGAGGGCCCAGCCGATGTCGCCGTAGTAGAGGACCAGATTGTTCGACGGCGAGTAGTAGCCGACGTCGGGGTCTGTTCGGGGGGTTCCTTTCGTTTCGGGTGGTCAGGGGTGGAGGAGGACCCTCTTGGTCGGTGTGCGGACGAGCCGGAGGTATGCGGTTGCTGCGAGGGCTGCGGTCACGACGGCGACGGTTCCGAGAAGCATCGTCATTGGTCCGGCGATGCCAACGAGGGGGGCGGCGAGGCCGCCTGCCGCGAATCGGGTGACGCCGAGTACGGACGAGGCGGTTCCGGCGAACTGCGGATAGTCGGTCAGAGCCAGCGATGTCGCCGGTGGTGAGACCGCCGCCGCGCCGGCCGCGCCGGCGAGGAACGAGACGATCGCGAAGGGCAGAGGTAGCTGCAGTAGCGCTGTTGCGAGCAGGCCGCAGGCGCCGACCGCGATGATCCCCAGACCGAGGGCGAAGGCCAACCTCTCCGACCAGCGTTCCGCCGCGCGTCCCGCGAGGAGTCCGAACACCGCGAATCCGGCGGCGTTGAGCCCGAAAACGACGGAGTATCCGGCCGGGGACAGAGCATGGATGTCCTGCAGGACGAACGACGCTCCGGCGAGGTGGGCGAAAATAGGCGGCAGAGGTGCAGGCGCTGGCGAGCATGGCTCCCAAAAGGACCGATGGCGCTGATCATCCTCGCGCTGGAGGACGTCTCCGTGACCACGCTTCTTGGCCTCACCCGACCTGAATCGCGCCGGAACCAGGACCGATTCCTTGCCGCCGACTGACACGCATCCATACCGTTCGACTCGGGCGCCAAAGACCCGCGCCGGGCTGGCCCTGAACGTCATCGGAGTCGACATCGTCGAATGCTGAACCGGCGAGCACATCGGAACGGCCGGCTCAGCCGGACTTGCGCACCCGGGCCAGCGTCGGATCGGCGATGAGCTGGGCGATCCCGGTGTGCGCCGCGCCCAGCGAGGCGGCCTCGAACTCGAGGTCGGAGAACTCCAGCCGGCTGACCGCACCGGCGAGCAACCTGGACCGCAGTTCGGCGAGCACCGGCTCCTCGTAGTACGTGCGCAGCACCGAGAAGTGGCCACCGAGCACGAAGGTGTCGGGATTGAGAATGTTCGCCAGGGCCGACATCCCGATGCCCAGCCAGTGCGCCTGCTCGCCGATCGCGGACAGCACCCGCTCGTCGCCGGCGGCGGCCGCGCGCCGGATCCGGACCAGCCGCGCGCCCAGGTCCACCGGATTCTCCGCGGAGGGCTCGTCCAGCGCCTGCAGCAGCGCCGAGAGGCTCACCGCCGTCTCCCAGCAGCCGTACCGGCCGCAGCCGCAGAGCCGCTCCGGCGAACCGAGGGCGATGTGCCCGACCTCCCCGGCGAAACCCGCCGAGCCCCGGACGATCCGGCCGTCCACGATCATGCCCGCGCCCACGCCGACCGCACCGGCGATGTAGAGCAGGTTCTGCGACCGAGAGGTGTCACCCATCGCGTAGTGGGCCATGGCGCCCATGTTCGCGTCGTTGTCCACGCCGATCCGGGCATCGCTCCACTGCAGGCGACCCATCAGGGTGTGCACGATGTCGACGTCCCGCCAGTGCAGGTTGGGGGCCAGCGCGAGCATCCCGGCGTCGGCGTCGATCAGTCCGGGAATGGCCAGGTGCAGGCTCTGCACCTGGTCGACGCGGCTGCCTGCCTCGGCGACCAGGGCCCGCGCGACGTCCGCGACCTCACCGAGCGCCCGGGCCGGACCGAGTTCGGCGATCGACCGCCCGATCCGGCGCCGGGCCAGCACCCGCCCCCGCAGGTCCAGCACCATCCCGGCGATGTAGTCGACCTGCAACTCGATACCCAGGAACCGCACCCCGTCCGGGTCCAGTTCCACGGTCCGCCCGGGCCGGCCCAGGCCGCTGCGCTCGACGGTGCCCTCCATCACCAGGCCACGGTCGGTCAGCTCGGCAACCAGGCTGGACACCGTCGCCTTGGTCAGCCCGGTGTCCTGCGCGAGCCGGGCCCGGGACCGGGCCCCGCCGACCGCCAGGTTGTGCAGCAACAGGGACAGGTTGAGCCGGCGGACGGTGGCCTGATCGGCGGGGGTCGATCCGACGCTGGATCGAACGGCGATCGGCACTGACCAACCCCTCGCTGACGGTGATGGGACGAGACGGGCCGCGCGGTGCGGCCGGGTTGCCCGCCCACCCCCGAGGGTCTTCCCGGGGGAGGGCGTCTGTGCTCGTCAACGTCCGGCGCTGGCCCGACGGCGGCGGCTGATCGCGTCCACGCTGGCCGCGAGCAGCAGCACGAGGCCGGTGACGATGTACTTGATGTAGGCCTGCAGGCCGAGCAGGCCGAGGCCGTTGTCGATGACCGCGATGACCAAGCCACCGATGATGGCGTCCCGGGCCTTGCCCTTGCCGCCGAACAGCGACGTGCCGCCGATGACCGCGGCGGCCACCGCGTACAGCAGGGTGTTGCCGGCGCCGGCATCCGGGGTGACCGAGTTCAGCCGGGACGCGGCAATGATGCCGGAGATGACGGCCATCGCCGAGCTGATCACGAAGCAGGCGATGGTGATCTGACCGACCCTGATACCGGCCCGGCGAGCAGCCTCGGCGTTGCCGCCGACCGCGTAGACGTGCCGGCCGAAGGCGGTGCGGTTCTGCACGAATGTCCAGAACACCAGCAGCACACCGACGATCGGCGCGATCCAGGGGATGCCCTCCAGGACGATGGCGCCCTTGGACCGGTTCTGCGACAGCAGGAATGTCGCACCCAGCAACAGGACCGCGATGACCACGATCCGCAGCACGATGACCTGGAGCGGCGGCGTCACCAGGTTGGCGGCCCGCCGACGCTGGTAGACGAGCAGATTGATGGCCGCGTAGGCGGCGATCGAGACGATGACGACGATCCAGCCGAGGACGACGGGCATGTTGCCGTTGGAGATGGCGACGATGACCTCGTTGTTGATCGGCACCGTCCCGCCGGTGCCGATGATCCACAGCAACACGCCCTGGTAGGCCAGGAAGGTGGCCAGGGTGACGACGAACGAGGGGATGCCGACCGCGGAGACCAGCAGGCCGGTGAACACCCCCATCGCCACGCCGACCACGATGGCGATCAGCACCGTGACATACCAGGGCAGCCCGCGCAGCAGCATCTCCGACATGACCCCGGCGCCGACGCCGCCGATCACCCCGGCGGACAGGTCGATATGGCCGAGCAGGAGCACGAAGCCGATGCCCATCGCCAGCACGCAGATGGAGCCGGCCTGGGTCAGCAGGTTCGCCAGATTGAAGGTGGACAGGAACGTACCTGGCGCGGCGATCGTGAACACGACCAGCAGGACCACCAGGCCCAGGATCGCGGGCAGCGATCCTACGTCGCCGGCTCGCAGCTTGTTCAGGTATCCCTGCCAGTACTCGCCTATCGACACCGGACCTGCGGCGTCGCCGGCGAACATCGCCCGGGCCTCGACATCGTCGACCTGCTTGGTCACCTCGACCTTTTTCGGTGTTGTCATGCCGACTCCTGCGCAACCGCGGCGGACAGTCCGATCGAACCGGACCGTCCGCTGGTGATGAGTTCCACGATCTGCCCGGTGGTCACGTCCTTCGCCGCCACGTCGGCGGCCACCCGGCCCAGGTACAGCGCGGTGATCCGATCACTGACCTCCTTGACGTCGTTCATGTTGTGGCTGATCAGGAGAACCCCCAGGCCGTTGTCGGCCAGCCGTCGGACCAGATCCAGCACTTGCCGGGTCTGCGCGACACCCAGCGCGGCGGTCGGCTCGTCCAGCAGCACCACTTTGGAGTTCCACAGCACGGACTTGGCGATCGCCACCGTCTGCCGCTGCCCGCCGGACAGGCTGGCGACCAGCTGGCGCACCGATGCCACGGTGCGAACGGACAGCGAGGCAAGGGTGTCCCGGGCCTTGGTCTCCATCTGGGCCTCGTCCAACACCATGCCGGACTTCGGTTCCCGGCCCAGGAACATGTTCTGCACGATGTCCAGGTTGTCGCACAGCGCCAGGTCCTGGTAGACGATCTCGATGCCGAGGTTCGCCGCGTCCCGCGGATTGGTCACATGGACCTGGCTACCCTCGAAAAGGTAGTCGCCGCTGTCGATCCCGTGGATCCCGGCCACGCACTTGACCAGGGTCGACTTGCCTGCCCCGTTGTCGCCGACCAGCGCGGTCACCTGCCCCGGGTAGATGTTCATATCGACGCCGTGCAGCACCTGCACCGCGCCGAAACTCTTGTTCACCCCGCGCAACTGGAGAATTGGCTCACTCGGGTGGGTCATCGGCCGCTCCTTCGATTCCGACAGCGCACTTTCCCAACGGGCACTCCGGGCCCGGACGACGGCGTGTCGTCCGGGCCCGGCAGACTCAACCGGTCAGCTGATGCTCAGTTCGGTGCAGGCGGCGGCGAACTCGCCGGTGCACACCTCGGCCGCGGTGGCGCCCCCGGCGTCGATCACGGTCTTGACGTTCTCCTTGAAGATCCCTTCCGGGGTCTCCAGGATCGCGGAGACCTCGCGGTTGCCGGTCGGGTCCTGAACGGTGCCGGTGGTTTCCGGCGTTTCACCGTTGACCAGGGCGATGGCGACCTCGGCCAGCGCCGCCGCCTCCTTGTTGGTGTCCTTGAACACGGTCATGCACTGGTCGCCGGCCAGGATGTTCTGCAGGCCCTGCACCGTTGCGTCCTGACCGGTGACCGGGATCTGCACTCCGTTCTTCTTGTTGATCGCGATGGCGGCGTTGCCCAGGCCGTCGTTGGCGGCCAGGACGCCGTCGATGGCGCCCGCCTGCTGGGTGAAGATCTGCTCGTAGATGGTGCCGGCCTGCTGGTTGTCCCAGTCCGGCACGGACTGCTCCGCGACCACCGTGTAGGTGCTGATGGCGTCCAGGACCTCGTGCGCGCCCTGCGAGAACGATGCGGCGTTGGAGTCCGACGGCGCACCGTTCAGGAAGACGATCTTCTTCTCACCGCCGCCAAGGCACTTGTCCAGGCCCTTGCCCTGTTCGCGGCCGACCTGCACGTTGTCGAACGACACGTAGTAGTCCGCCGAGCCACCCAGGGTCAGCCGGTCGTAATCGATCGTCTGCACACCCTGCGCGACCGCCTTCGACTGGATCGCCGCGCCGGACTCGTTGTCCAGGTTGACGATCGCGAGCACCGTGGCGCCGTTGGCGATCATCTGATCGGCGATCGTGGCCATGGCGGCCTTGTCACCGTTGGCGTTCTGGATGTCGAACTCGACACCGGCGGCCTCGAAGGCCTTCGTCAGAGCCGGGCGGTCCTGGGTCTCCCACCGGGCGGACGACTTGGTGTCCGGCAGGATGACACCGACCTTGCCACCCGCCGCGGCGCCTGCGGCGGCCGACCCGGATGCCGCCGCGCTGCCGGATTCGGGCGCAGAGGTGGTGCCCGACGAGGTCGAACTCGATCCACAGGCGGCCAGCAGCAGCGCACCGGCGGCCACCATTCCGACGATGGCGGGGGACTTCAGGCGCATGAACATTCCTCTCCAGTGAGGTCCGAACGGCCGTCCGGCCGTCCAGGGGTACCAGGAAACCGCTCCGGCGGGGTTCGCCGAATCGCGCGCAACCCGGCAGGGATGCCCGCACTAGTACGGTGGTCACACAAACTATTGAGGCCGACATGCCGTGTCAATCAACGAGAAGGTCACAGTTTGGTAAGTCTCCCAACGAAGTCGCTCCGTCGATTCTCGGCGGAAGTGAACGACGATCAACCTGCTGACCCGACCACCCGATCGGCGGATGGGAGCGATTCCACCATCCGGCGGTGTGCCCGGCCCCACCAAGTCCGGGCAGCCGCGTACCCGAGATCCTGACGTGCAGGTCGACCTGCCGGACGCCGGACACTGTCCCCGGGTGCGCCCGCGACGGCGATGGACCCGTCACCGGCCGATGCCACGAATGGCTGAACGTCGCGGTGCACCCTTTCACCGGCCGCCTGCGCCCGGGCGGCCGGGCCCGCGCCGGCACCGACCGGTCGCCCGACTCCCCTTCGGCGTGTCGCGGACCTCAGGCGCGGGAGAATTCGGACGCCCGACGCACCTGGTCGTCGTCCGGCCGGACCCCGGTGTAGAGGGCGAATTGCTCGGCCGCCTGCGCGGCGATGATCTCGGCGCCGGTGATGGTCGGCCTGCCCAGCTCCTCGGCCGCCGCGATCAGCGGCGTCCGCGGCGGGAAGGCGATCACGTCGAACACCGTCTCCGCACGCGCGACCGCGGAGCGCTCGAAGGACAGGTCGTGCTCCTGCGGCCCACCGGCCATGCCGATCGGCGTGACGTTCACCAGCAGCGGGGCGGTCCGGTCAGCGACTTCGGCGGCCCAGCCGAACCCGTACTGCTCGGCCAGGGCCGGGCCGGTCTGCTCGTTGCGGGCGATGACGGTGCCGGTGGTCAGGCCGTGATCCCGAAGCGCGGCCACCACCGCCTTGCCCATGCCGCCGCTGCCGCGCAGCAGGAACTCGGTGCCGGGCGCGATCTGGTGCCTGGTCAGCGCCGTGGCCACCGCCAGGTAGTCGGTGTTGTAGCCGACCAGGCGCCCGTCGGTGTTGACGATCGTGTTGACCGACTCGATGACCGCCGCGGACCGGTCCAACTCGTCCAGCAACGGGATGCACGCCTCCTTGTACGGCATCGACACGCCCGCGCCGCGGATGCCCAGGCCACGGATGCCGGTCACGGCGGCGGCGATGTCGCTGGGCGCGAACGCCTTGTAGACGTAGTCGAGCCCGAGCTCGTCGTACAGGTAGTTGTGGAACCTGGTCCCTAGGTTGCTGGGTCGGGCGGCGAGCGAGATGCACAGCGTGGTCTCGCGATTCAGGGTGTCGGTGCTCGGCACGGAGCTCTCCCGCAGGACGATGACGAACGGATACCGGGCCACCTAACCACTGCTCGCCGCAGGGGCTTGACCCGGCAGCGCCGGGGTTGTCCGGTCAGTAGGAATGCCGCGGCCCGCCCGCGTTCGGCGAACCGGTGACGATGGCGATGCCCGCGGAGGTGCCGATCAGGTCCGCGCCGGCCGCGAGCAGGGCCCGCACCTGCTCGATCGTCCGGATCCCGCCGGACGCCTTCACGCCGACCGACGCCGGTACCGAGCGCCGCAGGTAGCCGATGGAGGCCGGATCGGCGATGCCGACGGAGAATCGGGAGGCGATGGAGACGAAGGCGGCGCCGGCGTCGACCGCGGCGGTCACCGCCCGTCGGCGCTGTTGTTCGTCCAGCAACGGCAATTCGAGCATGAGTTTGACGCCGATCGGCGCCGCGGCGGCGACCACCGCGGCCAGGTCGTCGGCGAACTCGGTCACCCGCCCGGAGAGCAGGAAGCCCACGTTGACCGTGGCGTCGAGCTCATCGACCCCGGCGTCGACGAGCGCCCGCACCTCGGCCACCCGGACCGAGGTCGGGGCGCTGCCGTGCGGATAGTCAACCATCGAGCCGATGCGGGCGACCGTGCCCCGAAGCTCACCGAGGGCCACCGGCACCCAACAGGGTGGCACGATCGCCGCATCGAAGCCGTGTTCGAGCGTCTGGGCGACATGCTCGCGGACCTGCCGGTCCGTGATCGCCTGCCCGATCAGCGTGTGCTGGATCCGGC
>JBIOVW010000866.1:0-8465 GCA_044867945.1 Nakamurella sp.
CTGCGGGGCACTGCACGTGATCTGGGAGGACCTCGGCGAAATCCGCACGGTGGCGGCGGAACCCGCCGCCCGCCGATGCGGGGTCGGCCGGGCGGTGTGCGAGGAGATCGTCGCGCAGGCGGTCGCATTGGGCCTGCACCGTCTGTTCGTGCTGACTTTCGAGGTGCCGTTCTTCCGCTCGCTCGGGTTCGAGCCCATCCGGGAACTGGACCTCTCCCGCGAGGCCCACGCCGAATTGCGGTCGTCCTACGACCGAGGGGTGGCCGAATTCCTGAACCTCCCTTACGTCAAGCCCAACACCTTGGGCAACACCAGGATGCTCAAGCACCTGTAGCGGTCTCCGTCTCGAGCTACCCAGCCGATCCGTGTAGGACCGCTCCTACCCAGCTGACAACCCACGAAATCTCTTGACCGGCGCGGACTCTCTCAGGGTTCAAATGGATGAAATTCGGAGGCAAACTAGGTCAACGGGGCCGGCCATTCCAATGGCACGAAAGCCGCAATCAGGCGAACGGCCTACAGGAGCCGCCCGTTCGGCGTAACTTCGAACGGTTCCCTGGCTCTCCGTAACACCCTCGAGCGCTCGCCGGTCCTGTGCGACTGCGGTAGGGTCGTTCGAAAGGTGGTTCGCGGAATCTACCTCACAGCGCGTAATGGCTGCGTGCGCGTGACTGTGAGTGGGGGTGATGTGTTGGCGCCTCTGGGCGGCTTCGCTGTGCGGGAAAATGAGCAGTACCAGGTTCTTGACACAGGGAGGAGTTGGCCATGAAAGCGATTTCCTAAACTCGGCGCAGCACGCCCGGACGGGCGCGAAAGCATTGTCCACCTGCGAGTTCGGATGAGAACGACGTCCGATACGCCTCGCAGAGAGCTGCCGGCATACCCGGAAAGGCACGCCGATGAACCGTCACTTGTTGGTCTCCGACGCCGAGAACTTCAGCGTCGAGTTCGAGATCAACCCGTATATGCATAAGGTCGACCAACCCGACTGGGACCTCGCCGTCGCTGAGCATGACTCGATCACTGCGGCCCACCTGGATGCGGGCCGGACAATCGAACGGATCCCGACCGTATCGGGATGTCCGGACATGGTTTACACCGCCAATGCCGCACTCGTCCGCGGCTGTCGCGCGATCGTCGCGCGACTGCCTGCAGAGCGGGAGCCCGAATTGCCGCACTACCGCAATTGGTTGTCCGACAACGACTTCGACATCGTCGATGCGTCCCTCCGTTTCAGCGGCCAAGGGGACGCGCTTGCGTTCGGCAGCCGCCTGTTGGCCGGCTCTGGATGGCGGACCGACAGGGGCATGCACCCAGTGATCGAAGACGTCCTCGGCTATGAAGTCGTTCCGGTCCGGACCACATCTGATCGTTGGTACGACATCGATCTGGCCATCGCCATCATCACTCCGGAGACAATCGCCTGGTGCCCGCAGGCGTTCGATGCCCGCAGCCGACGCACGATCCGTGAACTCCCGCGGGTGGAACTGATCGAGGTCGGGCTGGAGGAGGCAGAGTGCTTCGCCCTTAACCTCGTCTCGGACACCGAGACCGTCACCATGACGACCGGGGCCCCGTGCCTTGCCGGTGCGCTTCGCGACCGCGGATATCGGGTGGTCGAATTGGTGACCGAGGAGCTGAAGAAGGGTGGTGGCGGTGTGCGATGTACCGCCCTCGCCCTCGACACCTAAACTAAACGGTCCGGCGCAGTACGCCCCCCAAGATTCGGTCAAGCGTGCCGGCCGGTGCCCGTTCTTCCATCGGCCCCCTTCGCCTCCGGATGGCCGCTAGCCACCACGGGCGATGCGGTGCCCGTTCTCGAGCCGCTGCTACACACCGAGGCGGAGGTGGCGCACTGGCGGGTAGCGGGCCACTACCGAAGGACCTCGATCTCCTTCCTGGGGAAGAGGCGGCGGTGACGCGGGCGGTACCCCAACGATGGCGCGATATCGCCGACACCCGCTTCTGTCCACCGGCAGAGCCTGCGCCGACGAGTCCTCAGATAGGCGAGTCGGCCTCCGTTCGCCAGTCGACGCCGAGATGATCACGGTCGCGGATGTTCGGCGGCACATATCGGGCGTGGTGGACGCCTCGATGTCGGTGAGACCTGTGTGGCTGGTGGTGTGAGCGTCCGTTTTTCGGTGCTCAAAGTGCCGGATTTGGTCTCTGGGCGTCGGTATCGCCGCCCCGGTGATCGCGGCGGTCGGGTGCGCCTTTTAAGGTTCGGAACTCTCCACGGTTTCAGGGGATGCCCACGCGGGTGTCAGTCGAAACGGGTTCGTTCGATGGAGTGCCAGGCGCTGAAGAGCCGGTCGAGGCTGGGGTGGTAGCCGATCAGCCGGACCGTGATCATGCGGGCCGGGCGGCTGATCATGGCCGGGATCAGGATGATGCCGTGCAGGAAGCGGCGGAACTCCATCCGGATGTAGTCGCGCCGGTCGGCCTTGCGGTGCATCATCATCGCGAACCAGGACTTGAGGTTCCAGGCGAGCGTGACGCTGACCATGTAGGCCCAGTTGGAGACCAGGTCGTACAGCGGCATGAGGAGTGCGTTCGAGGCGCCCCGGTCGGCCGCAAGAGGATCGCCGCGACCCGGCAAACCTCTCCGCTGGGCGGAATTCGGAACGGAAAATCTGAACGACATCTGTGTGAAACCTTTGAATTCCGACCAGCGGATTGTGTCGTTCCGAGCCCTCTGCGCTGGCGCCGCAATTGGAAACGCGTCCATCCGGGTGATCGCGCCCCCTAGGTGGCGTACAAAAGGGACATGTGGCTACAGGCCGGATGTCGGCGCGCGACCGGTCCGCCCACTAGGGTTCGACTGCGGTCCGACTGATGGGTGGGTTCCGCGCTTGGGATCACGCAGGGTGATATCGCGACGCCTCGGGGCGCCGGGAGGAATTCACCAGCACGGGGGTCGTGAGGGAAAGGCTTTGTCACGGTGACGTTGACCAAGAATGCTGTCGGGGAGCAAAGTGAACTGCAGCCCGTCGTCCGTCCGTTGCGGACGTCGCCGCACCGGTTGCACGAGTTCTTCGAACGCAGCGTCGACCGCTTCCCGGGTTCGATCGCGGTGGAGGACGACGGCGAGCTTTTCACCTACACACAGGTCGAGCAGCGGGCGAACCGTCTGGCTCATCACCTGCGACAGCTTGGCGTGCGATCCGAATCCCGGGTCGGAGTGCTGCTGCGCAGGTCGGTCTCGACATATATAACGCTGCTCGGCATCGGCAAGGCCGGCGGAACGTTCGTGCCCATCGATCCTGCCTCTCCGGCCGATCGGGTGGAGTACATCGCCGAGGACGCCTCGCTCGACCTGCTCGTCACCACCACCGATCTGTTAGGTCCCCTGACCGGCTTGCCGTGTCGAACCCTGGATCTGGACGACGCCGGCCCGCAGATCGCTCGCGAGCCGGCCCGCCGGCCGGGCTCACGGTCGCCGCTTGAGTCGGCCGGACTTCCTGCGGCCGGCGATGCTCCGGACGACGCGGCATGCTACGTCATCTACACCTCGGGCTCGAGCGGCCGACCCAAGGGCGTTGCCGTCGCGCAGTCGAGCATCTGCAACTTCATCACGGTGGCGACCGACGTCTACGACGTCCGCCCGACCGACCGCGTCTACCAGGGGATGACCATCTCGTTCGACTTCTCGATCGAGGAGATCTGGCCGACGTTCGCGGCCGGCGCGACCCTGGTCGTCGGCCCGAACGACACCCGCCGCCTCGGTGCGGAACTGGCCGATTTTCTGGACTCCACCGGGGTCTCGGCCTTCTACTGTGTCCCGACGCTGCTGGCCACCATCCCACGTGACCTGCCGGGAATCCGCAGCCTGATGGTCGGCGGCGAGGCCTGCCCCGCCGGGCTGGTCGAACGGTGGAGCCGCCCAGGACGCCGGATGCTAAACACCTACGGTCCGACGGAGTCGACCGTCACCGCCACCTGGGGGGAGCTCCTACCCGGCCGCCCCGTAACCATCGGTAGGCCGATGCCCACCTACTCGGTGTTCATCCTGGACGAGGACCGCACCGAGGTTCTCGCGGGCGATGTCGGCGAGATCTGCGTCGGCGGACCAGGTGTGGCCATCGGCTACCTGAACTTGCCCGAAAAGACGGCCGACCGCTTCATCACGTTCCGTGGGCGCCGCATCTACCGCACGGGCGACCTGGGCCGGCTCGACGACGCCGGCGAGATCGTCTACATGGGCCGAGCCGACGACGAGGTGAAGATCCGCGGCCATCGGGTCGATCTCGGTGAGATCGAGACGATCCTGCTGGATGACGCCGACGTCGAGGCGGCGGTCGCGGCCATGATGCGCGTAGGGGTCAACGACGAGCTGGTCGCGTTCGTGACCCGCCGGACCCAGCGGCCGAAGGACGAGGACGCGGGCCTCGTCATGCGGTTGCGAGCGACGTTGCGAGACAGGGTCCCCGAGTACATGGTCCCGGGATACCTCGAAGTGCTGGCCGAGTTGCCCACGATGCCGAGCGGCAAGGTCGACCGAAAGCGGCTACCCGAACCGACCGCCGATCGCATGGTCGGCAACGGCGACGCTGTCGTGCCCCCCGTCGGGCCCATGGAGGAACTGGTCCGGGACTGCTGGGCGGAGGCGTTCGGCCTGCCGCCGGACAAGCTCTCGGTGACCGCCGACTTCTTCACCGATCTCGGCGGCCATTCGCTGTTGGCCGCCACCTGCGTTTCACTGCTGCGCCAGGATGGCGTGAATGCCGCGGTGCGCGACCTCTACGCCAACCCGACGGTGCGGACCTCGGCCGCCCGGTTGGCGGACAAGGCCACCGATCGCGCCGAGGCGGACGCCACGGGGGCTCGCCGAAAGTTGTCCGGACAACGTCCGACGCGTCAGCTCTACAGTCGCGCCGGTGTGGTTCAAAGTGTCGTCCTTTATGCGATGTTGCTCGTCCTGACCTTCCCGGTGGGTGTCATCTACACCCTCAACGAGGGTGAGATCTCACTTGCAGTGCTGAGTTCCATTGCCCTCGCGGCCACCGTTGTGTATCTCACGCTACGGTGGGTGATCGCGCCGTGTGTGGTCGGCCTGCTGTCGATCGGATTGGAGCCCGGCCGATACCCACTCTGGGGACGGACTCACCTGCGGCTCTGGGCCATGGATCTCATGCTGGCGCTGGCCCCTCTGCCGGTGCTCAGCGGCTCCCCGCTGATGGTGCCGTACCTGCGGCTCATCGGCTGCCGGATCGGGCCGCAGGCCCATGTCGGCACGTCGATGTTGTCCGCCCCCTCGCTGATACGGATCGGCAGCGACGCAAGCATCGGATACGGCGCGGCGATGCGTCCGTGGACGGTAGACGACGGCTGGGTCGTCGTAGAACCGATTCTCGTCCAGCCCCGCGCCTTCGTCGGTGCCGGTGCCGTGCTCGAACCGGGGTCGGTCGTCGGGATGGATGCGGTGGTCGCGGAGCAGTCCCTCGTCGTTCGGGGGCAGGAGATTCCCGTCGGCGAATCGTGGGCCGGTTCGCCGTCAGGACGCGTCGACGACGTCGATGCGGTGGTGGTGGAACTCGGTCGGCGGGCTCCGGCTCCCGATTGGACAACAGGGCAGATGTGGGCGACCGTCGCGGGTCTCGCCCTGCTGGAATTGGTGCCGCTGGTCGCGCTGATTCCGACCCTGGCGCTGGTGTGGGGCGTGCTCCTGGCTACGAACGAAGTCATGGGCCTGATCGCGGCACTGCTCGTCGGACCGGTGTTCGTGATCTCCACGTGCCTTCTCGTCTGGTCTCTGCACACCGTCGTGCTGCGGACGACTCCGCTGGGGGTGCACCCGGCGCGATCGGCCATCGGACTGCGGAAGTGGCTGGCGGACAAGCTGCTCGAGATGAGTTTGACCTACACCAACTCGCTGTATGCGACGCTCTACACGGTGCCCTGGTTGCGCTCCCTCGGCGCGAGAGTGGGTAAGGGGTCGGAGGTTTCCACCGTCGCGCACCTCGATCCTGATCTGCTGACCCTGGACGAGCGCTGTTTCGTCGCCGACATGGCATCGGTCGGTGGTGCGACGTTCCGCAACGGATGGGTGTCCTTCCGGCGGACCCATGTGCACCAGCGCGCCTTCGTCGGAAACGCGGCCATCATCACCCCGGGAACGGAGATGGCCCAGGATTCGCTGATCGGCGTCGCGACCGTGCCGCCCCGCAAAGAGATCGGCGCCGGCACATCCTGGCTCGGCTCGCCGGCCATGAACCTGCCGGCCCGGCAGGAAAGCCAGCAGTTCGCGGACCGGTTGACCTATCGACCCGCCAAGTGGCGGATCGCGGAACGACTGTTCATCGAGTTCTTCCGGATCGGTCTGCCGGCATCCTTGATCGCCGTCGCCGTCTACCTGTACCTACAGTCGATGGCCACGATGGCGGCGGTCGAAACCCCGATGTGGATCACGGCACTCGTGGCGCCGGTCCTGGCCATCATCACGGCCGTCCTCGTGGTGGCCGTCGTCGCGATTGCCAAGTGGGTGATTATCGGCGCCTACCGGCCCCGGGTAGAACCGCTATGGAGCCGCTTCGTCCGCCGATCCGAACTGGTCACCGGCTTATACGAGGGCGCCGCGGTTCCGGCCCTGCTTTACCTGCTGATCGGGACGCCGATGCTGCCACCGATGCTGCGGCTGTTCGGCGCCTGCATCGGCCAGCGGACATGGATCGGAACCACATACCTGACCGAGTTCGACCTCGTCGACATCGGCGACGACGCCATGATCGGCCGGGACGTCTCGTTGCAAACGCACCTGTTCGAGGACCGAGTGATGAAGATGTCGACGGTCCGGATCGGAGTCGGCGCGACCGTCGGCGATCGGGCCATCGTGCTGTACGACTCCACCGTCGGCGCCGACACCGTGCTGGAACCGCTGTCGCTGGCGATGAAGGGCGAACAACTCCCGGACCGGACCCGCTGGCGCGGCATTCCGGCCGAGGAGGCGGCGTGAAGCGGCCGGTCGCGCTGGTCTACCGCGGCCCGGCCGCCCGTCCGGCCGCCTGTTCGGATGCTGTGGCCACGCTGCTCGCGACCTCCGTGCAGCAGTTCGAGGTCCGGTACGTCGGCCCGGACGGCGAACTGCCTCTGACTGCTGAGACGCTGGTCGGGGCCGCGCTGTACGCCCAACCCGGCGGCGGCAGCCTGAAGCCGGCGTACCGCAAGATGCGTGCCCATCGCGACCTGTTGCGCGACTTCGTGGCAACGGGCGGTCGCTACCTGGGGTTCTGCCTAGGCGGATACCTGGCCGGCGCGACTCCGGGATTCGACCTGCTGCCCGGTGACACGGACGCCTATGTGGTCACTCGGCGGGCAACCACCACCACCCGCCGGGACACCATCGTCGAGGTGGTGTGGCGCGGGCAACGGCGCCGGATGTTCTTCCAGGACGGCCCGGTTTTCCTGCTGGGCCGGCACAGCCGGGCCATGGTCATGGCCCGGTATCCCAACGACGGCGTCGCCGCGCTCGTCGCACCTTTCGGCGCCGGCCGGGTCGGCGTCGTGGGGCCACACCCAGAGGCGACCCCCGACTGGTTCACCGACCCCGGCCTACCCGTCGAACGGGCCGACGACCTGGGCCATGAGTTGATCGATGCGGTGATGACGGCGTGACCACGACGGGTCCCGGAGTCCGGGCGGTCCCGTCGCCGCCCGCGCCCGCCACGCCCGAGGGTGGGACCAAGTCCCGACTGATCGGCATCGACGCCACCCGCGGACTGGCCCTCCTGGGCATGATCGCGGTGCACGCGCTGTACCCGTACGACGAGAACAGCCAGCCGAACTGGGTCAACGTCGGGCCGAGCGGCCACGCATCGGCCATCTTCGCCGTGCTGGCCGGGGTCGGCCTGTCATTGACAACCGGGAGATCCCAAGTGCCGTGGGCCAGGGCCGGCCAAACCACGGCCGCCCTGCTCGGCCGGGCGGTCGCCGTCGGCCTGATCGGCCTGTGCCTGGGCTACGCCGACGAGGAGATCACCGGCGTCATCCTGACCTACTACGCCGCGCTGTTCGTGATGGCCATCCCGCTGGTTCTGCTGGGCACCCGGTACGTCGTTCTGGTCGGACTGTTCGCGGCACTGGTGGTCCCGGCGCTCATCCAGCTGGCCTGGCCGATGCTGCCGGAGACCGCTTTCGGCAACCCGACCATTCACGACCTGTTCACCAACCCGATCGGCTTGCTGAGCACCCTGCTTTGCACCGGCTCGTATCCCGCTGCGCCGTGGCTGTCGTACCTGTGCTGCGGGCTTCTCCTGGGCCGGCTGCGGCTCTCCTCGATCAAGGTCGCCTGGCGGCTGCTCATCGGTGGAGTCGCGCTTGCCGCTGCAGCATATGCGGCATCGTGGTGGCTTCTCGGCCCGCTCGGTGGCCGGGCAGTCCTGGAGGCCGTCGGCGCCGGCGACGTAAATCCGGAGAACGACACCGTCGATGACCTGTTGACTTTCGGCTTCGAGGGAAATGCCCCGACG
>JBIOVW010000867.1:0-6121 GCA_044867945.1 Nakamurella sp.
CCGACTGGCCGGGGTCAAGGTCCCCACGAATGACCTCTGGGTCGTTGGCCTTGGTGATCGCGATTTGCGGGTCGTAGTTGAACGAGTTCCACACCGAGCAGGTGACGATCTCGTCGCCGATCGGGTCCAAGTTGAAGGAGGCGTTCTCGCCGGCCACGTCCAGTTCGTCGGTGATGATCCGGGTGTTGTCGTTGCCGTCCTTGGCCTCGCAGCGGACGTCGACGGCATCGGGTCTGCCGGCCGTGAAGCCGGGCTCGATCAACTCGCTGACGGTGGCGGTGGATGTCGCGTCCGCGTCCGTCGGTTCCCATTGGAACTGGGAAAAGCCGTCAGTGTTGGTGGGCACCGTTTGCGACGGACCGGTCGCGCCGGCCGGCAGAACCCAGTCGAACCCACCCGGCACACTCGGTGTGGTGGTGAAGTCCCAGCCCTCGGCTGGTAGGTACGCGCTGTTTCCGGCGGTCTGGGCGAACTTTCGGATGGTCAGCGACGGCGAGCAGAGGTCGAACACCACGGCGCGGATCGCTTCCTCGAGGTTCTCGAAGTTCGGCACCAGGGCGACGTCGGTGGTGGTGATGTCGAACTCGTCGGCGGTCCGGGCGACGTTCGGCCCGGACACCTGGATCAACCGGTTCAGACTGTTCTGGTTGTTCAGCGCGCTGCCGACGCCGATGGTCAGGATGCGCGAGCCGTTGACCTTGACCGTGTTGGCGGCCTCGACCGCACGGTCCAGGGTGATCGTCCTGCCCGCTTGGTTTGCATCGGTGCCGATCCCGATGGCGTACGGCTGTGACCCGTCGTAGAACGGGTCGCCGGCACGGTCGAAGTCGTAGGCGGTCGGGTCGCCGTCGGTCACGAAAACGACCAGCTTGGGGACGTCCTCCGACGTCTGCTTCAGCGTCTGCTGCCAGTTGGTGTACTGGTCCGATGAGTTCCTTTGCCATCCGCTCGGCGAGGTCGGGTCGCCCTGGAGTCGGTAGACATCCAGACCCGACACCGGTGGCTTGGGGTTGTAGTAGTCGGCGATGGCCTGGCCGAACGGTCCGGTCCGATCCATGCTGTCGGCGTCGATGATTTCGCGAGCGGCCAATTCCTCCGAGGCGGTGGCGAATTGAATCACCCGCGCGGTCGAATTGGTGTCCTGCAGCGCGCTGAGGAACGCATCGCCGGCGTCCCGGACATCCTCCACCGCATGCGAACTGGACACCGAACCGGAAGCGTCCAGGATCAGCGTGAGATCGATGCCGCATTCCCTCGCGATCGGCGGGTTGGGCGCCGGCGCCACTTGCGCCTGGGCGGCGGTGGTGGGCAAAACGACCATCGAGGCTGCGACGAGCCCCATCACACTGACGATTCGGAGGATCCGACCGATCACTGAGCGCTCCCGAGGTTGCACGGACAGTAGACCACCAGGCCCCGGATCCTCGCACCTTCGAGCACGTCCCGTGGCCGACCCACCGGAAGTGTCGGACACGGCTAGGTAACGATGCGATCACCGGGCGCCGCCCGCAGCCACGGGCCGCAAGTGCTCCTTCACGGAGAGTGGCCAAGGAATTACGGAAAGCCACTCGTTCGGGGAACCCGCTGGTCAACCTCCGGTGAAACGCTGAAACCCGACGATCCGGCCGATCTCCTGGCGCGGTCCGAGAACACAGGGGGAGCGCGTGGGCAGACCGCTGCGGCAGTGGGGATCGGACACCAGGGACAAGCCGCTTCCGCCCGTCGCTTCACCCGCCAGCGACGGTTTGATCGCCGTCGGCCGGATCGCGATCTCCTTCACGGTCGTCGCCTGGCTCGCCTACGTGTTCGCGTACTTCATCACCGGCATCATCAACAGCTCGTACCAGAACAACATCGACTTCCTGGTCGAGACGATCGTCTACGTCGGCATCACCTCCGTCCTGGCGCTGTCCGCCCTGCTCTACCTGGTGGCCCGGCAAGGGGCGCTGTACCGGAGCAGGGCGCACCGCCGGGTGCCGCGGGCCGTCATCGACGGCTTCTTCGACACCACCCTGCCCACCATGACCGTGCTGGTGCCGTCCTATCGCGAAGAGATCGCGGTGGTGCGCAAGACCCTGCTGTCCGCCGCGCTGCAGGAGTATCCGTTCCTGCGGGTGGTGCTGTTGCTGGACGATCCGCCGAACCCGACCTCGGCGAACCACAAGGCCCTGCTGGACGGCGCCCGCCGGTTGCCGGGCGAGCTGACCGAATGGCTGGCGGAGCCGCGCGAGCGGTTCGCCGACACCCTCGAGCAGTTCGAGATGTCGGAACTGGAGGACCCTGAGCCCGAGCAGGTGCTGGCCCAGATGCGGGCGCTGTCCGCCGAGTTCAGCTGGGCCGCGGACTGGCTGCGGATGCGGATGACCGAAGAGGTCATCGAGGACCACGTGGACACGTTCTTCGCCGAACAGGTGCTGGGCGCCCTGGCGGACGACTTCGCCTCGGTCAGCAGGGCCCTGACCGAGGCGGCGGATGAGGACAGTGAGCTTCCCCGGGCCCGGATGCTGCAGCTGCACCGGCGGCTGGCGTGGACCTTCCGCGGCGACGCGACCTGGTTCGAGCGCAAGCTCTACTCCTCGCTGTCGCAGGAGTCGAACAAGGCGATGAATCTCAACAGCTACATCGGGCTGATGGGTCACAGCTTCGAGGTCGTCCAGACGCCGCAGGGCCAGGTGCTGTCCGCTGCCGGTGCGTCCGGATCGCTCGTGATCCCGGACGCCGACTACGTCCTGACCCTCGACGCGGACAGCATCGTCCTTCCGGAGTACTGCCTGCGGCTGGTGTACGTGATGTCGCAGCCGGAGAACGCGAAGCTGGCCGTCATCCAGACCCCGTACTCGGCCTTCCCCGGTTCGCCCACCCGGATGGAGCGGCTGTCCGGGGCGACCACCGACCTGCAGCACATCGTGCACCAAGGAATGAGTTACTACGGGGCCACCTTCTGGGTCGGTGCCAACGCCGTCATCCGCAAGCGTGCGCTCGACGACATCGTCGAGATCGAGCACCAGGGCGGGTTCGAGATTCGCCGCTACGTGATGGACCGCACCGTCATCGAGGACACCGAGTCCAGCGTCGACCTGGCGATCCACGGCTGGTGGCTGCTGAACTACCCGGAGCGGCTCAGCTATTCGGCCACCCCGCCGGACTTCGGCTCGCTGTGCATCCAGCGACGGCGGTGGGCCAACGGCGGGCTGATCATCCTGCCCAAGCTGTGGCAACTGCGGCGGGCCCGGCTCAAGCGGGCGCAGAACAGCCGAGCCATCGAGACACTCCTGCGGATCAACTATCTCGCCTCGACCTGCTGGAGCAGCGTGGCCCTTGTGCTGCTGCTGGTCTACCCGTTCAACAACCGGCTGCTCAGCCCCCTGGTGCTGCTCGCCGCGCTCCCGTACTTCGCCGCGATGTCCTCCGACCTGCGGCGCTGCGGTTACCAACGGGTGGACATCTTCCGCGTCTACGGCTTCAACCTCATCCTGCTGCCGGTCAACCTGGCCGGGGTGTTCAAATCGATCCAGCAAGCGATCACCGGCCGCCGGATCCCCTTCGCCAGAACGCCGAAGGTCGCCAATCGGACGGCCACCCCGCTGATGTTCGCGTTCACGCCCTTCCTGATCATCGGCTGGTCCATCTGGACGGCCTGGCGTGGGTTCGAGAACCAGTTCTGGGGCAACGTCGTCTTCGGCGCGTTCAACGCGGCCACGGCGACCTACGCGCTCGTCGCGCTGGTGGGGGTGCGGTTCGCGCTGGTCGACGTGTGGCTGGGCTTCATCGAGCGCCTCTACGTTTCCGACAAGCCGCGCGAGGTCGTCAGGGTGCGCCGCCGGGGGGCCAAACCCGAGCCGGTGCCGCCGAGCTGGCGCGACGTGCTGTACCGAGGTGCCGCCGCCACGGCCACCGGCGAGCACGTCTCCGAAAGCGCCGGGATGTTCCGCATTCTGGCCGAGGTGCCGGAGGCACCCGTGCTGTACGGCCGCCGGGCGACCGACCGTATGCCCCAGGGTTATGGGCGGCGGGCGACCGACCGGGTCGAGGGTGCCGGGGAGCGGGAGGGCGACCAGGTTCGCCACGGGCGCCGGGCGACCGACCGGGCCGACGGTGCCGGGCGGCGGGCGACCGACCGCGACTTCGGTGAACGGGCGGGCGATCAGTCATGAACGAGGGCGATCTGATCGACGCGGAGGCGACCGAGGCGCTCCCGGCCGGCGACGAGGGGCGCCGCCTGTCCCTGGTCCGCGTCTTCCTCGTTGTCGCGATCGTCGCGGCCTCGATCGGCGGTGTCTGGTACTACCTGCGGCAACAGGCAGAGGACACAGCGGCCGCGTCGGCTGGGCCATCGTGGTTCGCGCCCTACGTCGACGTCACGTCGACCCCGAGCTACGGCTTCGAGGATGCGACCGACCGGGCGCACTCCTCCGCGGTGCTGGCCTTCGTGGTCAGTGCGCCCGATGCCCCGTGTGAACCCAGCTGGGGCGGGGTGTATTCGATGTCCGCGGCGGCCGAGCAGCTCGACCTGGATCGACGGATCGCCCGGCTGCGCCAGCTCGGTGGTGCGGTGACGGTCTCCTTCGGGGGTGCGGCGAACTCCGAACTCGCCATCGGCTGCACCGACCCGGTAGACCTGACGGCCGCCTACGCCTCGGTCGTCGACCGGTACGGGATGACGGAGATCGACCTGGACATCGAGGGTCAGGCGTCGATGGCACCCGAAGTCAACCAGCGGCGCGCGCAGGCGATCGCGGCGCTGAGCCAGCAGCAGCAGGCAGCGGGCGAGGCACTGAGCGTGTGGCTGACGCTGCCGGTCATCTCGACCGGTCTGACCGACCAGGGCCGGGCCGTGCTCACCTCGATGCTCGCCGCTGGCGTCCGGCCGGCCGGGGTCAACGCGATGACGATGGACTACGGAGAACCGTTCCCCGACGGCCGAGACATGGCCGACCAGGGCGAGCTGGCCCTGGTCGCGTTGCAGGAACAGATCAGGGACGCCTTCGCGGCGGCCGGCACCGACCTGTCCGCCGCTCAGGCCTGGGACCTGGTCGGATCCACCCCGATGATCGGCCAGAACGACATCCCGACCGAGGTCTTCACCCTCGACGACGCCGCGCAGATGCTGGCGTTCGCCCAGCAGCAGAAGCTGGGCCGGCTCTCGATGTGGTCGGCCAACCGGGATCAGTCCTGCGGGCCGAACTACCCCGACGTGACTGTGGTGTCCGACGTCTGCAGCGGGATCCAGCAGGAGCCCGGGTCGTTCGCCGCGATCTTCGGCCAGTTCGGTGTCGGGCAGGCGGCGCGGACAACCACGGCCGCCACGTCGCCGCCGACCACGGGGCCGCCGGCGACGCCCGAAATCGTGGACGACCCGGCGACCTCGCCCTACCAGATCTGGAACGCCAACCAGGGCTACCCCAAGGGCACCAAGGTCGTCTGGCACAAGAACGTCTACCAGGCCAAGTGGTACTCGCAGGGCGACCGGCCGGACCTGCCGGTGGCCACCGCCGACCAGACACCCTGGACGCTGATCGGGCCCGTGCTGCCCGGCGACACCCCGGCGCCGACCCCCACGCTGCCGGCCGGCACCTATCCGGAATGGAGCCCCACCGACGTCTACGACGCGGGCAGCCGGGTGCTGCACGACGGCATCGGCTGGCAGGCGAGGTTCTGGTCGCAGGGCGACGTCCCCGGTGCGGTTCCCACCAGCCCGGACGACATCTCGCCCTGGCAGCTGATCCTCGAACCGTCCTGACCGGGCGCGTCACCGCCCGGCCCACGGCCACAGCCGCACCTGCCACGGCCGGAGCAGGGCCAGCGGATCGAGGTAGACGTCGCCCGGCAGCCGGGCGCCCCAGTGCAGGCAGCTCGCCGGGGCGCAGCGGGTGTGCCCGGCCTGCAGCGTGCCGATCGGCTGGCCGGCGGTCACCGCCGACCCGACGGCGACCGAGGCGGTGACCGGCTCGTAGGTGGTGCGCAGGCCGCCGTCGTGCTCGACGGACACCACTCCTCGGCCGGCCAGGTCCCCGGCGAACACCACCCGACCGGAACCGGCAGCCGAGACCACCGCGCCGACGTCGGCGGCCAGGTCCACCCCACGGTGGCCGGCGCCGAAGCGGTCCGGTGGTGGGGCGAA
>JBIOVW010000868.1:0-4300 GCA_044867945.1 Nakamurella sp.
AACGCTTCGCCACGCCCTCGCGGGTCGTCGACGCATGACTCGGGGCCGCCGTGGATCGCTACTCCTTCGACGTAGAGCTCTCTCATCTCCTCCTCCATGCCGGTTTATCCCGGCGCTTTCCGCAACCGCGGTTCACTCGACCGATGAGTCCGAGATCGGCGCCCGGTCTGTACCGCTGACCCGCCACGGCGAAGGGACCCGCACCGCATGACCACCAGCCACAGCATCACCGTCCCCGGCGCGAGCATCTACTACGAGGTCCGTGGATCGGGCCCGGTGCTGGTGGTCGCCGGCTCCCCGATGGCCGCTCGGTTCTTCGGCCCGCTCGCGGACGCGCTGGCCGACTCGTTCACCGTGATCACCCACGACCCGCGTGGGATCTCGGGCAGTCCGATGGGTGATCCCACCCGGCCGAGCACCCCCGACGAACGCGCGGACGACGTGGTGGCCATCTTGGACGAGCTCGGCGTCGAGTCGGCGGACGTGTTCGGCAGCAGCGGCGGCGCGGTGACCGGGTTGGCGCTGGTCACCCGGCACCCGGCCCGGGTACGGAGGTTGGTCGCCCACGAACCGCCGCTGTTGGCGATCCTGCCCGACGCCGCCGAACAGATGGCGATCACCGACGATATCGTGGCCACGTTCCACCGGGACGGGATCGGAGCGGCGTACGGGAAGTTCATGGCGCAGTTCGGGTTCGATCAAGGCGAGCCGGGACCGGAGGCGCACGACCCGGCCCACGCGGACGCGCAGGAGTGGCAGCCCTCCGAGCAGGAAATCGCCGACTCCGTCCGGATGTTCGGCTACGAGATCTTGGGCACCACCAGGTACCGGCCGGACGTCGCGGTACTGACCGCCCGGCCCGGCCAGGTGGTGCTTGGCGTCGGCGCCGACTCCGGCCACCTGCTGACCTACCGGACGACCGGCGCCCTGGCTGAGCTGTTCGGCACGCCGATGGTGGAGTTCCCCGGCGACCATGGCGGCTTCCTGCCGGAGCCCGTCGCGTTCGCCGAGGTGCTCAAGAGGGTCCTGGTCCAGGCGCCGGCCTCGGTGTGACGGCTGGATCCCGCCGGACCGCCCGCGCCGGCGGGATCAGCACGACCGTCAGGGCGATCAGAATGCTCGCCACCTGACCGACCACGTTGAGCCACTGGTCGAACGCCTCGTACACGTGCAGATGCGTGACGTGATAGGCGAAGTGCAGGACGGAGAACACCAGCCAGGCCAGGCCCGCCAGCCGCGCCTGCCCCTCGCGCCCGGTGATCGCCGCCACCAGCGCGATCACGCCGAGGGCCAGGAACATCGCGCCCACGTCCCGGATCAGGTGCTCGTTGAACGGGCCGTCGACCGCCACCCAGGGAGGACGGACGGCCGGGAAGTCCGAGTAGAACGACCCGGGCAGGAACGCCGCCCAGATCCCCGGTAGCAGGCCGAACAACAAGCCGAGAACCACCAGCAGCAGCCGGGTGATCGGGCGACTCATCGCAAGCCTCCCTTCGTCGGACGCGGGGCGGCCGGCGGCTGCCATTGCTGCACTGCCAGCGCTCCGCGGGCCGCGACGCGGGTCGGCGTGAGCCGCAGCGCCGCATTCCGCAGCTGCGCCGTCACCGGCCCGGGGGCCTGCAGGAGACGACCGAGAACGCTTGCCTGACGGGCGATGCGCTGCGTCCGCGGGCGGCGCTGCCGGTCATACTCGGCGAGGGCAGGCTCGATATCGAGGTTGCCGCTGAGCATCGCGCTGAGGGTGGCCGCGTCCTCCAGGGCCTGGTTCCCGCCCTGGCCCAGGTTCGGGGTCATCGCGTGCGCCGCATCGCCGAGCAGCACGCACCGGCCCCGGCGGAACGTCGGCACCCGGCCGGCGAGTTCCTCGACCGGCAGCGAGTGGATCTCGTCGGCCGACGTCGACTCGACCAGGTCCCGAATCGGTCGATGCCAGTCGCCGAACCGCTCCAACACGGGATCCGGCCCGTCCAGGGCCGGCGCGTCGATCGGCTGGGAGACGACGGCGAACCAGTAGACGCGACCGTCGGCCAGTGGTGCGATGCCGAATCGCAGACCTCGGCCCAGAGTTTCGCCCGATCCGGCAGACACATCGACCGGACGCGCGGTGACCCCGCGCCAGGCCACGTAGCCGGCGTACCGGACGCCGGGGTCGCCCGGCCAGTCGGTCCGCACCCGACTGCGGATGCCGTCGGCGGCGATGGTGAGGTCGAACGTCTCCGTCGCTTCCGGCAGCCGGATCGTGCGGCCGTCGGCCGAGACCCCTTGCACCGCTTGACCAGTGCGCACGGCGTCGGGCGGCAATGTCTCGATGAGAATCCGGTGCAGGTCCGCCCGGTGCACGACGGCCACGGTTTCCTTGACGGCCGGCGGAAGTCGGGCGAGCCAGCGGCCGTCGGGACGACGTTGCCCTGCGGGTGAAGCCACCCCGATGGCTCCGGGGACCGCTCCGATCTCGCGGGCGGGTCCGGCCAGGCCGAGCGCGGCCAGCGCCACCAGACCGTTGCCGAACAGGGACAGCCCGGACCCGCTGACTGTCGGACGGTCGTGACGCTCGAAGACCGTCACGTCCATGCCCGCCCGATGCAGGCCGACGGCCGTGGCCAGTCCCCCGATGCCAGCACCCACGATGCCGATCCTCATGATCCCCTTCCCGCCCTGGTGAGCTGGCGCCACCTGGTCATCGTCATGTCGCTCCTCGCATTCTGCTCGTGAGACACCGGCGGCTCGCTTCGACGCGACCTCGGCCCGCGCGTCATCGCCATCGACCCCTGGCTGCTACATTTGTAGTACTACACTTGTAGCGCAACACTACACCCGTAGTGCTCATCGGCAAGGGGAATCTCGATGCCCGTCAGCACGGACCGTCCACAGGTGCTGGCCGACGCCGCGATCGGCCTGATCGCCGGCCGCGGCATGCGCTCGCTGACCCACAGGGCGGTGGACGCCGCCGCCGGTGTACCGATCGGCACCACCTCCAATCACTTCCGAACCCGGCGAGAACTGTTACGGGGTGTGCTGATCAGGATTGCGGCGATCAACGAGGAGCGGCTTGCCCGACTTCCGGGGCCGGCCGCCGGATCGGCCGGCGCACCTGCTTCCCGGGCCGAACGATTCGCCGAGGCGGGCGCCCTGGCCGAGCGGGTCGCACTCTTCGTGGACGGCCAGATCTCGGCTCACCGACCGGCGACCCTGGCCCGGATGGCCTGTGAGATCGAGGTCGCGTCCGATCCCGATCTGCGCGAAATCCTGCATAGCGGCGACATCTTCCGGCGAATGGCGATCGGGGCGGTGTCCCGCCTGGGGGCAGCCGACCCACCCCGACAGGCCGACGGTCTGATCGCCTTGCTCGACGGCCTGCAGTACGACCGGCTCGTCGGCATCGGCTCACTGACGGCCGCCCGTGCCGGCACCACCGAATCCCGCGCCGAGATCGCGGCGGTGGTACGCACCCATCTGATCGGGCTGGTGCCGGACTGAACGTCACCCCGGCGCGGTGCCGTGCGCGCGGGCCGGCAGCCGGCGTATCGACGGATCCGGTTCCGGCCGTCGAGGACGCCAGGTGACGACGAGCGCGACGGCCACCAGCAGTTCGGCGATGTCGCCGCCGTAGTAAATCAACTCTCCGGCACCCTGCCGTTCGGCGACCGAGACCGGAACCTGCACCAGGATGCCGGCGTACAGCATCTGCGACGCAGTCGCGTGCAACCCGACGGCCACCCCGAGAACCACCAACCGGACCGGCACCGACGGCCGCCTGGGCGCCGGGTCTGGCCCGGCGATCACCCAGGCGAACAGGTATCCGGCGACGAGAAAATGCAGGTGGACGAGGCCGTGCAGCACCTCGTGGTCGGTCGTCAGCGCGTACAGCGGAGTGAAGTACAGCGCCGCGAGTCCGCCCACGCTGAGCACGAGCGCAGTCACGGGGTTCGCCACCAGATGCAACGGCCGGGACCGCAGACACCGCCCGACGACCCGGCCGAATCGCGACGGAACGGATCGCAGCAACAGGGTCATCGGCGCGCCGAGCACCAACAGCAGCGGCGCGACCATGCCGATGATCAGATGCTGGAGCATGTGGCCGCGGAAGTCGCCGTGCGGCCAGGGCAGCGTGCCGGGCGCCAGCGCGACCGCGAGCAGGGTCGACCCGGCCAGCAGGCCGACCGTCCGCAGCCCGCTCCAGCCGCGGGGCTCGCGGCGACGTCGCGACGCCAGGATCAGGTAGCCGACGGTCACCACCAGCAGCGTCGTCAAGGACAACACGGTCGGCGCCGTCAACGCGTTCGCGGCGTCGTCATCTGCA
>JBIOVW010000869.1:0-3694 GCA_044867945.1 Nakamurella sp.
TGTGCCGGAGCAGGGCGGCGGTGGAGGTCTGCCCGTGGGTCTGGGCCAGCCGGGCGAGGTCGATCTCGCCGGCGACGGCGACCTGGACGGCGTGCATCTGGTGGGCGAGGTGTTCGATGGTGCGGGCGGTGTGCAGCAGGTCGTCGCCGGGGAACTTCCAGTATTCGGCGTCGGCCAGCGCGGTGAGGCCGGCGCGGACCTGTTCGGCGACGCGGTCCGCGTCGGCCCTGCAGGTCACTGTGCCGGTCATGACACCACTCTCGCACACGGGTACGACACTGCCGGCTGGCGACGATCCGGGTGCTGACCGGATAGGGGAACGAGCCCGACCACAGGTGCAGACCGGTGCGACCGCGGGGCAACGATCACCTCGGCGACGCGGTCCGCGTCGGCCCTGCAGGTCACTGTGCCGGTCATGACATGACTCTCGCACACGGGTACGACAGTCACCCGAGCTCGTGACGAGGCGGTGTCGAAGATCGCTCCTGGCCGCGAGCGCGCGGACCGTCCGCCCGCGCCTTGGGTGTGCTGCGCTGATCGCCGCCGTCCGCGAGTGTCCTGCGCTGATCCAACAACCACCGAACCGGACGAATCCGGCGCGGTTTCGGGCTTTCGATCAGCGCGGCGCGGGCGCTTCGCGTCGGCCGGGCGCCGGCTAAGCAGTCGAACCCCACGGGGATCGAAATGTCCGATAGCTCAGCCCTTGTCGGGAGGCCGTGCCGGTCACGAGGAATCAACTCGGCGAAACCGTGCCCGATTTGTCTGAGTCAGCGCCGAGATGACGCCTGGCAGTCACCAAGAGCCGGTCACCGAGACAACAGACGGCATCGCCGGGTTCACCCGAGGGGACGGGCCGCAGGGGCCGAAGCGCCGTTCCAACGCTCACTCCCGCAGGCGGTTTGTCCGGTTCCACGGGCTTCGATCTGGCGTCACGGGGGCGCGGGACCTGGGCTGGTGTGCCGCGGTCGGCACCTGCGGTCCGCGAGCGCGTAAGGTAGTACTTGGGCATTCGCCCAAGACGTTCGCCCAAGAAGTCAAGAAGTGGTCCCGAACGCGCGCGCAAGGCGCGATCGCGCGGGAGAGCTACGGAGGTGCGGTATGCCGGGTGCGACCGCCGCCGACAGGGGTCGGCAGGTGCGGGGCAAGCTGATCGACGCCGCCCGGCAGCTCATCGCCGAACGGGGCTGGACCGGCGTCAGCACCCGCATTCTCGCCCAGCGCGCCGGCGTCGCGGCGGGCCTGGTCCACTACCACTTCGGCTCGGTGCAGGCAGTCCTACGCGAGGCGGCAACGTCGAGCATCCGGGACGTGCTCGGTGAGGTCGGCTCCGCAATCTCGCGTGCCGACGGTCCGGACCAGGCGCTCGCCGACTTGTTGACCGGCCTGGATGCCTACTCCGGTACGGACCCGACGTCACTGCTTTTCGCCGAGTCCTACCTCGCCGCGACCCGCGACCGGCAGTTACGGGAGGAACTCACCGGTCTGCTGGACGATTTTCGCCGCCAGGTCGCGGACTGGTTGGGGGACGCAGGCGTCTCCCGCCCCGCCGACACCGCGGCCACGCTGGCGGCCGTGCTGGACGGCGTGATGCTGCACCGCGCCCTGGACCCGGCACTGACCTCGACCCGGGTGCACCCCGTGCTCCGGCGCCTGCTGCAGGACACACACTCCGACGAAGAACGGGAAATCACCACCGAACAGGAAGGAGCGTCACCATGCGAGCGATCATCTGCGGGGCCGGCATCGCCGGGCTCACCCTGGCGCAACGGCTGACCGGACTCGGCTGGCAGGTCATGGTTGTCGAGAAGGCGCCGGGGCCGCGCGCGCAGGGGTACATGATGGATTTCTTCGGGCCCGGGTACGACGTGGCCGAACGGATCGGGTTGCTGCCGCGGCTGGAGGAGCTCGGCTACGTGGTCGAGGAGGCGAGCTATGTCAACGCGCGTGGCCGCCGGGTGGCCGGTCTCGGCTTCGCCCGCTTCGCGCGGGCGACGGGCGGTCGGCTGCTGAGCATCATGCGTCCCGACCTGGAGCTGGCGCTGCGTGAACTCGTCGCCGATCGGGTCGACCTGCGCTACGGCTGCAGCGTTTCCGAAATCCACGACGGTCCCGACAAAGTGGAGGTCGGGCTGACCGATGGGAGCGTTCATCGCGCCGACCTGCTGGTCGGCGCGGACGGGATCCACTCCCGCGTCCGCGCGTTGGTTTTCGGCCCGGACCGGCATTTCCTGCGCTACCTGGGCTTTCACACCGCGGCCTATTCCTTCGAGGATTCGGCGGCGCATCGGCAGGTGGACGAGCGGTTCGTGCTGACCGACACGATCGACCGGCAGATGGGCTTCTACGCCCTTCGGGACGAACGGGTCGCGGTGTTTTCCGTGCATCGCGACCCGGACCCGACCCTGCCGGCGGACTTCCGCCAGGCGCTGCGCGAGACCTATGCGGGGTCCGGCTGGATGGCAGCACGGGCGTTGGCGCTCTGTCCACCTCCGTCGGAGGTGTACTACGACCAGGTGGCGCAGGTCGAAATGCCGCGGTGGAGCGACGGGCACGTGGTTCTCGTCGGGGACGCCGCCGGGGCGGTTTCGCTGCTTGCCGGCCAAGGTGCGTCGCTGGCGATGGCGGGCGCGTTCGTGCTCGCCGAACAGCTGGCCCGAGCCGATTCCGTCGGGCAGGCCCTGACCGACTACCAGCAGGACTGGCGACCGGTTGTGGTCGAGAAACAGGCGGTCGCGCGCAAGGGGATCCGGTGGTTCCTTCCCGCCCGGCGGATCGATCTGCTCATCCGGCGGGTGATGCTGCGCCTGTCCGGGCTGCCCGGAGTGGATCGGCTGATCGCCACCTCGCTGGCCGGCAAGTCCGGCGTGTCCATTCAGCAGCTGGTGCACGGCTCCCGAACCGCTCCGACCGGCGCCCACCCGGTTCCGCACGGCTGACGAGCCGGTCGGAGATCGCCCGGGCTGCATTCAGGAATCGGTGGGCGTCTGGGTCCTCACCCGCCTGGGCCAGACGAACGCGACCACCACGGTGATCACCAGGGACAGCACGGCGGTCGCGATCATGGTGCGACCCAATCCGGTGGAGAACGCGTCGACGACGGCCTGGGTGACCTGGGCGGCCAGGTCCGGGTCGAGTGTGGAAAGCGCGTCGTTGAACGAGGCGGAGTTGACCAGGGCGTGGTGGGCCTGGTCGACCTGGTCCTGGGTGAGTCCGGCCGAGGCGACAGCGTCGTCCGAGTCGGCCATGGTGAAGCCGCGGGCGAAGGCGGACAGCAGTGCGACACCGAGCGCGCCGCCGACCATGCTCGACATCTTGAACACCCCCGCCGCGGTCCCGGCCAGCGACTCGGGCACGCCGCCGACCGCCGTGTTGGAGATCGGGGTGGACAACAGGCCCAGGCCCACCCCGATCACCACCAGGGCGATGGAGATCAGCAGGACGGTGGTGTCGGCATTCAGCACGCCGAGCACGGCCAGGCCGGCGCTCATCACGATCAGGCCGATGAGCACCGGCAACCGGCTGCCGTAACGGGCGTCCATCCGCCCGCCGGGGGCGGGGGGACTCCTCCGCGCACCGTTTCCGCCGCATCCCTTCCCCGATGTCAACGTCATCGCGCGCGCACGTACCCGAGCTCTGCCGCCGCGAGCGCCCACTTCGCCCGACGGTGTGACCCGGCAGCATGGCCCCGCGCGTG
>JBIOVW010000870.1:0-3594 GCA_044867945.1 Nakamurella sp.
ATACTCCCTCAGCCGGTCGCACGTTGTCAATGGGTGCCGGTGGCCCCGTTCGACGACGTGCGGACCATCGCGGGGCAGGGCACCGTGGTCCGCGAGCTGCTCCAGCAACTCGGCCATCTGCCCGACACGATCGTGGTGCCGGTCGGCGGCGGCGGGTTGATCTCCGGCATCGTGACCTATCTGCGGGAGCGTGCGCCGTCGGTTCGGGTGGTCGGCGCGGAACCGGCCGGCGCACCGTCCATGCGGGCGGCGTTCGACGCGGGTGGGCCGGTGCCGCTGGAGACGCTCGACCCGTTCGTGGACGGGGCAGCGGTTCGGCGGATCGGCGACCTGCCGTACCGGATCATCGCGCACAGCGGGGTGCGCCTGGTCGACGTCGACGAGGGCGCCATCTGCACCGAGATGCTGGGGCTCTACCAGAACGAGGGCATCGTGGCCGAGCCCGCCGGTGCGTTGGCGGCCACCGCCCTGCGCGGCCTCGACCTGGAGCCGGGGTCGACCGCCGTGGTGCTGGTCAGCGGCGGGAACAACGACGTGTCCCGGTACGGGGAGATCCTCGAGCGGTCTCTGGTGCACCTGGGTCTGAAGCACTACTTCCTGGTGAACTTCCCCCAGGAACCCGGCGCGTTGCGCCGGTTCCTGGACGAGGTGCTGGGCCCGGACGACGACATCACCCTGTTCGAGTACGTCAAGCGGAACAACCGGGAGACCGGTCCGGCCCTGGTCGGCGTCGAACTCGGCTCCGCCGATGGGTTGTCGGCGCTGTTGTCCCGGATGGCGCAGGCGTCCATGGAGGTCGAGCGGATCCTGCCGGGGTCGGCCGCCTACCGCTACCTGACCTGATGGGCGGGCGCGGGACCATCCGCATCGGGATCGACACCGGGGGGACATTCACCGACGTCGTCGCGGTCCACGCCGACACGAGCCGCCGGATCAGCACGAAAACCCCGTCGACCCCCCACGATCCGTCGATCGCGCTGATGCGCGGCCTGGCCGCCGCGCTGGAGTTGCTGGCGGCGGCGCCGGCCGATGTCGAGTCCGTGCGGCACGGCACCACCGTGGCCACCAACCAGTTGCTGCAGGGAGCGGTGCGCTCGCTCGGCCTCATCACCACCGAGGGCTACGCCGACATTCTGGAGATCTCCAGGCAGTCGGTGCCCGACGGCTACGGCAACTCCTATTTCTGGGTGAAGCCGCCGCGGATCGTGCCCGCCGACCTGGTGCGCACGGTCGGCGGCCGGCTGGACGCGTCGGGACACGAGATAAGGCCGTTCGACGAGGATTCCGCGATCGCCGCGGTGCGGTTCCTGGCGGATCGACGGGTCGCCGCGATCGGCGTGTGCCTGCTGCACTCGTACGCCTCGGACGAGCACGAACTGCTCCTGGAAGGGGTGATCCGCCGGGAGTACCCGGACGCGGCCTACTCGCTGTCCAGCCGGGTCCTGCCGGAATATCGCGAATACGAGCGGGCGATGACGACTCTCGTCGACGCGGCGGTGAAACCCACCATCGCCTCCTACATCTCGAACATCGAGGACCGGTTGGCCGAGCTGAGCCCGGGCCGGTCCATCCCGTTCTCGGTGATGCGGTCCAACGGCGGCGTGCTGTCCGCCCGCGAGGTCGTCGGGCGGCCGATCAGCACGGTGCTGTCCGGTCCTGCCGCCGGGGTGCTGGGCGCCGCGGCGATCGCCGGGCGGGCCGGGTTCAACTCGGTCGTCACCTGCGACGGAGGCGGCACATCCACCGACGTCGCGGTGATCCTTCACGGTCGGCCGTCGCTGACCACCGACGCCTCCGTCGGCGACTACCCGGTGCGGGTGCCGATGGTGGACGTCGTGACGATCGGCGCCGGCGGCGGGTCGATCGCCTGGGTGTCGCCCGAGCGCACGCTGAAGGTGGGCCCGCGGTCGGCGGGTGCGGATCCCGGCCCGGCCTGCTACGGGCGCGGGGGCGTCCACCCGACCGTCACCGACGCCGCGCTGCTGCTCGGCCGGCTGCCGGCGCGGCTGGTCGGCGGCGGGATCGCCCTGGATGCCACCGCCGCGCGGGCCGCGCTCGCGCCGGTCGCCGGCGAGCTCGGTCTGGGCGAGGAGGACTGCGCGGCGGGGATCCTGGAGATCTTCGCCTGGAACCAGTCCAATGCCCTGCGGCGGATCACCACCGGTCGTGGCCTGGATGTCCGCGACCTCCCGTTGGTGACCTTCGGCGGCTCGGGATCGCTGCTGGCCTGTCGGCTGCTGGACCTGCTCGGGTCGCCGGCCGTCCTGGTGCCGCCGGACCCGGGGAACGTGTCGGCGTACGGGCTGCTCACCGTGGACGTGCGCTGCGACGACGTGCGCACCTGGGTGGCCAGGGACGACACCCTCGACGTCGCCGCGCTGGCCGCGGCCTACGACGCGCTGTCGAACCGAACCCGGGAGGCGTTGCGGCGGGAGGGGTTCGGTGTCGATCATCCGCTCGACCCGGTGGTCGAGCGGGTGGCCGACCTGCGCTACGCCGGCCAGGCGTACGAGGTCGGGGTGCCGTGCCCTGATGGTGCGGTCACCCGATCCTGGGCCGACCGGGTGGTGGTCGGGTTCCACGACGCGCACCGTGCCCTGTACGGGTACGACTTCCGGGAACGGGCCGATCAACCGGTGGACTGGGTGAACCTGCGGACCGTGGGCACCGGTCCGGTCGACCGCCCGGTGATTCCCGAGATCGCTCCGACCACCGGCGCTCCCACACCGGCCGGAGCCCGGCGGGTGCGGTTCGACGACTGGGTGACGGCGTCCGTCCTCGACCGGGAAACGCTGCGAGCCGGTGACGTGGTCGACGGGCCGGCCGTGATCGAGGAGTTCGGCTCCACCGTGCCGGTCCATCCCGGATTCCGGGCGACCGTCGACCGGTACGGCAACCTGCTGTTGACCAAGGCGGACCGATGACCGCAGATCCCATCCTCGTCGAGATCGTCGCCGGCACCCTGGCTTCCGTCGAATCGGAGGTGGAAACGGCGATCGGTCGCACCGCCCGATCGCCGATGATCCGGGACGCGCACGACTTCCGGGTCGGCATCCACGACGTGAAGATGCGCAAGCTCACCGGCCGGTCGTACTCGGCGCTGGTGCAGCCCGTCGTCCGCGACCACCCGATCTCCACGATGGTGCCCGGGGACGTGTTCTTCCACAACGACGTCTACCTGTCCGAGGGCGGCATCGGACACCTGCCGGACCTGTGCGTCACGGTGCCGGTCTTCCACGACGGCGACGTCGTCGCCTTCGTCCAGGCCTTCGGTCATCACGACGACATCGGCGGCACCGTCCCGGGTTCCATGCCCTCGCGTGCCACCAGCGTGTTCGAGGAGGGGCTGATGGTCCCGCCGATCCGGCTGTGGTCGGCGGGCGTGCCCAACGAGGCGGCGCTGCGGATCATGACCCGCAACTCGCGGATGCCCGAGTCGCTGGCCGCCGACCTGGACGCCGAGTGCGCCGCCTGCCTGATGGGCGCTCGGCGGATGACGGACCTGTTCGACCGGTACGGCCGAGCTGAGGTGGAGGACGCGTTCGAGGCGATCCTGTCGGCGACCACCGAGGCGTACCGGACGGAGCTGCTGGC
>JBIOVW010000871.1:0-9294 GCA_044867945.1 Nakamurella sp.
CCGAGATGAGCGACTGGTTGTTGGCGCGCAACCTGCCCTACCGAGCCTCGGCCGAGAAGGCGTACTCCACCGACGCCAACATCTGGGGCGCCACCCACGAGGCCAAGCGGCTGGAGCACCTGGACGCCTCCGTCGAGATCGTCCAGCCGATCATGGGCGTCGCATACTGGGACGAGTCGGAGGCCATCGCGCCGGAGGACGTCACGCTGCAGTTCGAGCGCGGTCGGCCGGTCGCGATCAACGGCGTCGAGCTCGACCCGGTCGCTCTGGTGCTCGAGGCCAACGCCATCGGCGGGCGGCACGGTCTGGGCATGAGCGATCAGATCGAGAACCGAATCATCGAGGCCAAGTCCCGGGGGATCTACGAGGCGCCGGGGATGGCCCTGCTGTTCGTCGCCTACGAACGGCTGGTCAACGCCATTCACAACGAGGACACCGTCGCGACCTATCACGACGAGGGCAGGCGGCTGGGCCGGCTGCTGTACGAGGGCCGCTGGCTGGACCCGCAGGGCCTGATGCTGCGCGAGTCGCTGCAGCGCTGGGTCGGCTCCGCAATCACCGGGTCGGTCACCCTGCGGCTGCGTCGCGGCAACGACTACACGATCCTGGACACCACCGGCCCAGAACTCTCCTACCATCCGGAAAAGCTCTCGATGGAGCGGGTGGCCGAGGCCGCGTTCGGGCCCGGTGACCGGATCGGCCAGCTGACCATGCGGAACCTGGACATCGCCGACACCCGGTCCAAGCTGGAGCTGTACGCCGAGTTGGGCCAGCTCGACACGCAGCACACGCTCGTCGGCACCCTGCGACCCGGTCAGGCCGCGGCCATCGCCAGCCTGCCGGCCGAGACCGAGCATCCGGAGCAGGCGCAGGCCATCGAACAGGCCAGTGACAGCGCCGCGATGGACGCCGGGACGGACTGAGTCAATGCCCGACGCGCCCATGCCCGACGCCCGGACCGAAGCCTCGTCCGAAGCTCCTGCCGTCCCCGGCGCGTCGTCGGGGGGACTCTGGGGTGGCCGGTTCTCGTCCGGCCCGTCCCCGGAGATGGCCGCCCTGAGCCTGAGCACCCACTTCGACTGGGTGCTCGCACCGTACGACATCGCCGGCTCCCGGGCCCACGCCCGGGTGCTGCACCGCGCCGGATTGCTGTCCGACGCCGAGCTGACCGGCATGCTGGCCGCGCTCCGGCAGCTCGCCGCCGACGTCGAGTCCGGGGCGTTCGGGCCCGAGCCCGCCGACGAGGACGTGCACACCGCTCTGGAGCGGGGCCTGCTGGACCGGGCCGGGAAGGACCTCGGCGGCAAGCTGCGGGCGGGCCGGTCCCGCAACGACCAGGTCGCCACCCTGTACCGGATGTATCTGCGGGACCACGCCAGGACCATCGCGCGGCTGGTCACCGATGTGCAAACGGCCCTGCTGGATCAGGCCGACCGGCATCCCGGTGCGGCGATGCCCGGCCGCACCCACTTCCAGCACGCCCAGCCCGTGCTGCTGGCACATCACCTCGCCGCGCACGCGCAGGCGCTGGCCCGGGACGTCGACCGGATCCGGGACTGGGACCGCCGGGCCGCGGTGTCCCCGTACGGCTCGGGTGCGCTCGCCGGGTCGAGCCTGGGCCTGGACCCGGCGGCCATCGCGGCCGAGCTGGGCTTCGACCGCCCGGCCGCGAACTCGATCGACGCCACCGCGTCCCGGGACTTCGCCGCCGAGCTGGCGTTCGTGCTGGCCATGCTGGCGGTGGACGTGTCCCGGTGGGCCGAGGAGGTCGTCGTCTTCAGCACGGCCGAGTTCGGTTACCTGCGGTTGGACGATGCGTTCGCCACCGGCTCGTCGATCATGCCGCAGAAGAAGAACCCGGACATCGCCGAACTCGCTCGCGGCAAGGCCGGCCGGCTGGTGGGCAACCTGACCGGGCTGTTGGCCACCCTGAAGGCGCTGCCGCTGGCCTACAACCGGGACCTGCAGGAGGACAAGGAACCGCTGATCGACTCGGTCGCCCAACTGGAGCTGCTGCTGCCGGCGGTGGTCGGCATGACGGCCACCCTCACGTTCGACACCCGGCGGTTGGCGGGGATGGCTCCGGCCGGGTTCTCACTGGCCACCGACGTCGCCGAATGGCTGGTGCGGCAGGGGGTTCCGTTCCGGGTGGCGCACGAGGCGGCCGGCCGATGCGTGGCGGTGGCCGAGGCTGGTGGCAAGGAGTTGGCCGACCTGTCCGACGGTGAACTCGCACGGATCAACCCGGCTTTGAGCCCGGCGGTCCGGGACGTGCTGACCGTCCACGGGTCGCTGGCGTCCCGGGACGCGGTCGGTGGCACCGCGCCGGTGCGGGTGGCCGAGCAGATCGCGGCCCTGCGGACGACGATCGAGCGGGACCGGGGCTGGCTGAACGGCTGAAGGGCGCAAGGGTTTCGTCGGTTGGGTTCATTTGCGTGCGACGCCGGCGCGGGCCCAACCGGCGAGGGGAATGATGTCGACGTCGGTGAATCCGGCGTCGGTGCACCATTGCGTGAAGTCCTTTCCGGTGAAATTGAATCCGTCGCCGAATTCGATGAGCATATTCAACGACATCAGAAGTGCGAAGGTGTCGGTGCGGCGGGCGTCGTCGATGAAAGCTTCGATGCTGATGAGGGCGCCGCCGGGGGTCAGCGCGTCGTAGGCGGCTTGGATGAGTCGTTTCTTCCGGTCCATGTTGTGGTCGTGCAGGATCATTCCCATGGTGATCACGTCGGCCTCGGGAATCGGGTCGAGGAAGAAGTCGCCGCTGGCGGTGCTGACGCGGTCGCCCAGACCCGCGGCGTTGATCGCCTCCCGGGCGAGAGGTTCCACGGCCGGGAGGTCGAAGGTGGTGCAGCGCAGGTGGGGGTGACGGGCGGCGAGGATGATGGACAGTTGTCCGGTGGCGCCACCGAGGTCGCAGACGGTGCGGTAGTTGGTGAAGTCGAACGCTTCCGCGAGAGCGTGGAATCCGACCATGGAGGCGCCGGTCATCGCGTTCATGAACTGCGCCAGTCGATCAGGGTCGCGGTAAAGCTCCTGGAACATCGGTCGGCCGGTCTGTTTGACCTCGTTCTGCGGCGCGCCGGTCCGTAACGCCTCGGTCAGGTCGCCCCAGAATCCGTACAGCCGGGCGTTGCACATCTCCAGGACGCCCCCGAGATAGGTGGGACTGGACTTGTCCAGGTAGGCCGCGGTTTCGGAGGTGTTGCGGTACTTGGGATCCGGTTCGTCGTCCCGGTCGAGCATGCCCAGTGCGACCAGGGTGTCCGGGAAGTCGGGGATCGCCCGCGGGTGCAGTCCGAGCTTTTCACCGATCTGTGGGCCGCTCATTTCGGCGTTCCCGAGGACGGTGAACAGGTCGAGCTCGATCGCCGACAGCACGGTCTTGGAGGCCATGAAGCCTTCGCCGAGTTGGAAGATCCGGGTGGGGTCGATGAGTTGGGTCGTCATGGGTGTCCTCGCAGGGTCGGCTGGTGTGCTCCCCGTCAGGGTGGACCGGTTGGACGTGGAGGACGTCGGTGTTTCCACGTAGTTCGGCGATCTTTCGCAGTCGCGCTGACTCGGACGGGATCAGGGAATGCGGCCAGGAAGCCCGGCGTGCAGGGCCCAGGCAGCGATCTGGGTGCGGTTCTTGAGTCCGAGCTTGGCCAGCAGGTTGTGCAGGTGCGTCTCGACCGTGCGTTCGGACAGAGACAGCTCGCTCGCGATGTCCCGGTTGGACATCCCGGCGGCGAGGAGCCCGGCTATCTGCCGTTCCCGTTTGGTCAAGGATGCAGGTCCCGCGGTGGCGCCGGTGACCTCACCGGTGAGCGCGGCGGCGGCGGACACAGCAGGGCGCATGTTCAGCCGGCGGGCTCCGGAGCGGGCGTTTTCCAGCAGCTGCAGTGCGCGGGCCCGATCACCCGGGCCTCCCCGGGCCAGCAGGCTGCGGGCATGCGCCAGTTGGGCGAGGACGACGAACGGTTCGGCGCCGATCCGTCGCTCCATCGCGATGGCCTCCGCTCCGTGCCTGTCGGCCGCCGCGTAGTCGCCGATGGCGCCGGCCACGGTGCCCAGCACGCGCGGGACGGCGCCCAGGTAGGCGGCCGACTGCCCGCCGAAGTACCTGCTGAAGGGCAGCAGGAGCCGGTAGGTCAGCTCGGCCGTCTCCCGGTCGTGGAAGGCGGCGGCCAATTCTGCGGACAACATCACCGTCGGCATCCAGCGGGCATTGGGTGGCAGGCCGGCCAACTGCGGGCGGACCCGGGCGTACAGCTCCCCTGCCGCGTCGACGTTTCCGGCCTGCAGCTCGTGCCAGCCGTAGGTGGCGAGGGACACGGGCATCCATTGGGCGCCGGAGGTGGACCACGGCACCTCCCGGTTGAGATGTTCGTGGTAGCGCCCGGTCAGGGTGGACAGCTCGAGGAGGACAAGGTTCGATTGCACCTGCGCCGCGTAGTCCTGGGTCCTGGCAGCGACGGTGCGGGCGCTGAGCGCGAGTTGGGCGGCCTCGTCGAACCGGCCGGTCTGCACCGCCCGGGTCGCCCGCGCCCGCAGCAGATGCCAGGTGGCCAACGGCCAGCCGATCCGCTTGACCAGACCCGCGAGGTCGAACAGCTCCACCAGCAGCTCGCCGATCGCACCGAGTTGCATGTGGGCGTCGATCCGCCACACGTGACCCCACAACGCGGCGTCCGGCCGACCACCGGTGGCTGCCAACTTCAACTGCCGCGCGCCCAACTCCAGTCGCTCGAGCACGCCGTCCGGGCCGCCGATCACGTCGTGCCGGGCGTGGATCGCGGCCAGCAGGGCGTCCGGATCGCCGGAGTGCTCGGCCATCGCCATGGCCCGCTCGGACAGCGGCCGGGCGGCATTGATGTTCAACGCGTCGGCGAGCAGGCTCGCGTGTTGGGCGAGCACCCGTGCCTGCCGGGCGGATTCCTCGTCGCCCAGCGCCGCCCGGGCCCGCTCGCACAGGGCGATGACCGACTCCAACGGAACACCACCGGTTCCCCGCACGACGACCGCCGCCTCGACGAGAAGGTCCACATCGCCCAGCGCTTCGGCCAGATCCGCGGCGTCCTGACTGCGCTGCAAAGCTTCTGTCACCAGCCCGGCGTGGTAGGCGGCCCGGCCGATGGCCAGCAGCGCCTGCGTCCGGGCGGTGTCGTCGTCGAGCAGGGGAAGGGCCTGGGCGTGCCAATGACCTGCCGCGGTGAAGTCCAGGGTGCGGGTGGCCCCGGCGGCCGCGGACTGACAGGCCCGGACGGCGGCGCGTCGGGTCCGCTCGTCGACGGCCGACCGGAGCCGGTGTGCCGCCACTTCGAAAACCTGTTCCACTCCGCGGTGTTCGAGTTCGTCGGCGATGCGTCGATGCCAGCGCAGACGATCATCCCTGGGCAGCCGGTCGTACCAGGCGTCGCGGACCACGGCATGCGACCACCGGAACCGGCGCGCGGAGTCTCGATCCTCGATCAGTACTCCGGCGGCGACCGCCTCGGCCACCGTTTGCGGGTCGGCGCCCAACACGTCCGGGTCGAACTCCTCACCGGCCGCGGACGCACCGTCGAGCAGTTCACGGCATCGATCCGGGAGCTGGTACAACCGGGCGGAAATCAACCGAACCAAGTCGGTTGGTACCTGCCAGGCGCCGTCGGTCGGTTCCTTCATCTCCGCCGGCAGGAGAAGACGGCTGAGCTCGGTGACGTAAAGAGGATTGCCGGCACTGCGCCGATGCACGGCCGCCGGCCAGGACGGATGCACATCCGGCCCGAGGTACTGGGCGACTTCGGCGCGGGTCAGCGGCTCCAGCCGTTGGATCCAGGCGCCGGCGAGTGCGGTGAGGCCTTCCGGTAAGGGATCGCGGGACGTGCCGACGACAAGCAGCGGGCAGGCGGACAGTTCGGCACCCATACCGAGATAGCGCAGCAGCTGCAGGCTGGCGTCGTCGGCCCAGTGCAGGTCCTCCAGGATCACCACCAAACCCGCCGGTCTCGCCGCCGACAGCAACCCCTCGGACGTTCGTACCACGGCGCCGAAGCGGGCAGCGGCGGCCGGGTCGTTCGCTGCCGCCTCGACCGCCAGGAGGCTCGGTGTCAGACCGCATGCGGCGGCGATCGGGCCGCTCAGCGCCCTGTGCCACGGCCAGAACGACGGAGCACCGCGATCGGCCGCCGCTCGACCGACGAGCAACGGTGTCCCGGCCGCCACCACGCGCGCGCCGAACTGCTCGACGAGAGCGGATTTTCCGATCCCCGGCTCCCCGACGATCAGGCCCACTCCGCCGTGGCCGGCGCCCACATCGGATAGTCGTTGCCGTAACACGTTCAGCTCGCCTCGTCGCCCGACAAAACCCACGCCGACCACCTTCTGCCGAGTGAAACAACTGCTGCAATGAAAGCAGCAATTGAATGCACTGCCGCCTCCGCGGCACGGGCGGTCGGCGGGGAGGCCGGAAACCGCTGACGATCTGCACTCCGCGCGCCCGGCGAGCCGGGCCACCCCGCGGCTGACCCCAACCGGATGACCGACGGTGCGCGGCGGATTTTCCGATCGCCTGGCACCATGGCCCGGTGGAGCGGCTTGGACGACGGTTGGCGCGGACGTTCTTCGCGAGGGACGTCGCCGCGGTGGCCCCCGACCTGCTCGGGCGCGTGATCGTCGGCGAGTCGGACGATGGTGCGGTGGCCGTGCGCCTCACCGAGGTCGAGGCCTACGCCGGACCACTGGATCCGGCGTCGCACGCGTACCGGCGCACCGCGCGCTCGGAGATCATGTACGGCCCGGCCGGTCACCTGTACGTCTACTTCGTCTACGGGATGCACTGGTGCGCCAATATCGTCACCGGTGCCGACGGCACCGCTTCGGCCGTGCTGCTGCGCGCGGGCGAGGTCGTCGGCGGGCTCCCGCTGGCCCGAATGCGACGACCGGCGGCGCGCAGCGACATAGGCTTGGCCCGGGGTCCGGCCGGGCTGGCGGCGGTGCTCGGCGTGACCGGCGTCGACTCCGGCGCCGATCTGTGTTCGCCGGGCGGCCGGCTGCTGGTGCGCTCCGGAGCGGGACGCCCGACCAACGTCACCCAGGGCCCTCGGGTCGGGGTGTCGACCGCCGTCGACGTGCCCTGGCGCTACGTCGTCGACGGCGACCGGACGGTGAGCGCCTACCGCCGAGGCACCCGGGTGACCCGAGGACGCACCTTCTGACGGCGGGCTGCCAGGATGGGAGCGTGTCCGATGCAGCCACCGCTACCGAGGAAACCCCGCCGGGATCCAGTGACTCGGGTCCGCGCACCGTGCTCGACGAACTGCGCTGGCGCGGCCTGGTGGCGCTGACCACCGACGAGGACGCGCTCGCCGAGGCGCTCGCGGACGGACCGATCACCGCCTATTGCGGGTTCGACCCGACGGCGCCGAGCCTGCACTTCGGCAACCTGGTGCAGCTGATCGTGCTGCGGCACCTGCAGCGGACCGGACACCGGGTGATCTGCCTGGTCGGCGGCTCCACCGGGCTGATCGGTGATCCGCGGCCGACCGCGGAACGAGTGCTCAAGACCAAGGAGCAGACCGCGGAGTGGGTGGCCCGGATCCAGGCGCAGGTTCGCCCGTTCCTGAACTTCGACGGGGAGAACCCGGCGATCATGGTGAACAACCTGGACTGGACCGCGCCGATGAGCGCGCTGGACTTCCTGCGGGACATCGGCAAGTACTTCCGGGTCAACGCGATGCTGCGCAAGGAGGCGGTGGCCGCCCGGCTGGCCAGCGACGAGGGAATCAGCTACACCGAGTTCAGCTACCAGCTGTTGCAGGGCATGGACTACCTGCACCTGTTTCGTGAGTACGGGTGCACGCTGCAGACCGGCGGCCAGGACCAGTGGGGCAACCTCACCGCCGGTGCCGACCTCATCCGGCGGGCGACCGGCGAGTCGGCGCACCTGCTGGCCACCCCACTGATCACGGACAGCCACGGCCAGAAGTTCGGCAAGTCCGAGGGCAACGCCGTCTGGCTGTCCGCGGAGATGACCAGTCCCTACACCTTCTATCAGTACTGGTTGAACGTGGAGGATGCCTCCGTCGGCCACCTGCTCCGGGTGTTCACCGACCGCACGGCCGAACAGATCGAGGCGCTGGAGCGGGAGGTCGTCGATCGACCGCAGGCCCGGGCCGCACAGCGCACACTCGCCGGGGACGTGACGACCCTCGTCCACGGAGCGGCGGCGACCCGGGCGGCAATCGAGGCGAGCGCCGCGCTGTTCGGCCGCGGTGACCTGGCCGCTGTGGAGGAGTCGACGCTGCGGGCGGCGCTGACCGAGGCCGGATTGCACACCGTGAGCGGTGGATCACTCCACGTAACCGCGCTCCTGGTGAGCGCCGGGCTCGTCAAGTCGCTGTCCGAGGCGCGTCGGGTGATCGCCGAGGGCGGCGCCTACATCAACAACATTCGAATGAGCGATGTGGATCACCTGACGGTGTCGTCCGACCTGCTCCACGGGCGATACCTGGTGCTGCGCCGTGGCAAGCGGTCGGTGGCCGGGATCGAGCTGGCAGACCGGGCCTGACCTGGGCAAATCCGGTTCGGCAAACCGGATTTGACTCGGCCCGGGACCGCAGGTAAGTTGGATCGCGCTCTTGGGGAACCGCACAGGGACCGGATCGAACCGGTGTGGCTGGACGGCCCGGAGCAACACATCCCGACGAGACGCTCGTTGATCACCACCGTGATCAGGGAGTGGGCGAAGCACGCTTCGCCCGAATGTCGGGGTGGCCCTCGGGACCGGGCGATTTGAGATCGGTCGCCACCGCGGGTACGGTAGTTCGGGTTTGCCCCCGAGGTGCTCGAAAGAACACCGAGGGTGTGTGTCCGTTCTTTGAGAACTCAACAGCGTACCGATAGTCAGTGCCAAATTTTATGTTTGGTTGTGCTGGATTGTCTGTCACCCCCGTGGTGGATGGTCTGGTATTGGATTTTTGCGAGTGTTTGCTCGTGAGGGTTCAGGTTTTCTCTTTGTTGACTGTGACCCCTTTTGGGGTCTGGTTATATGCATTCGATGGAGAGTTTGATCCTGGCTCAGGACGAACGCTGGCGGCGTGCTTAACACATGCAAGTCGAACGGAAAGGCCCTTTCGGGGGTGCTCGAGTGGCGAACGGGTGAGTAACACGTGGGTAACCTGCCCCCTGCTTCGGGATAACTCCGGGAAACCGGGGCTAATACCGGATATTCATTGCTGCCCGCATGGGTGGTGGTGGAAAGTTTTTTCGGCTGGGGATGGGCCCGCGGCCTATCAGCTTGTTGGTGGGGTGATGGCCTACCAAGGC
>JBIOVW010000872.1:0-3448 GCA_044867945.1 Nakamurella sp.
GGTCGTCGGCCCCGCCAAGGAGGAGTCAACGTGACCCATTACGACCCGCGGGACCCGACCGCCCGGGTCAGCGATCATCAGGTGGAGGTACCCGGCGATCCCGAGGACGTGTGGCGCGCCATCGCCACGGGACCCGGCATCGCCACGTGGTTCGTCCCGGCTCAGGTGCAGGAGCACGAGGGCGGCCGGATCGTCACCGACCATGGCCCGTACGGCACCTCCGAGGGGGTCGTGACGGCGTGGGAGCCACCCCGTCGGTTCGCCTACGAGGAACGGGAGTGGGATCCCGAACATCCCGACGCTCCACCCTGGGCCACCGAACTGCTGGTGACCGGCGGGGACGGCGGCACCTGCGTCGTTCGGCTGGTCAGCGGATTCTTCACCGGCGGCGACGGGTGGGAGGAGAACCTCAAGGGTACGGACGAGGGGTGGATCGCCGCGCTGCGCAACCTGCGCCTCGCCCTCACCCATTTCCCTGGTCAGCCGGCGGCCATGCTGACGGTCGACGGCACCGTCGCCGACCGCAGTCCAGGCGAGGTCGGCCGCGAGCTGCTGGCGGCCCTGGGGTTGGCGGCCGTCACGGCGGGCGAGCCGGTCCACATTCGAGCCGGGACCGCGGCCGTGGCCGGCGTCGTGGTCGACACCGGTGACCGGTCGGTGACGCTGCGGACCGACGAGCCCCACCCCGGGATCCTGGAGTTCGCTGTCTTTGATCACGGTGTCGAAACCAGTGGCGCCACCGCCGCGATCCGCTGGTACCTCTACGGTCCCGGCGGGCAGGAGGTCGCCGCCCGCGAGACGCCGCGGTGGACGCACTGGCTGGGTGAGCACATCGCCGGCGTGCAGGTGCTGGACCCTCGGGTTCGCCCTGATTCCCCCGTAGTCTCGGTGCAGTGAGCGTCGCCCCCGCACCCACCGTCACCTTCGGCAACCGTTTCGCCGCGGACCTTGCGGAGCTGGCGCTGCCCTGGCGGGCCGTCGAGCCGCCGGACCCGCGGCTGCTGTTGCTGAACGACCGACTGGCCACCGAACTCGGCCTGGATCCCGGCTGGCTGCGCAGCCCCGACGGTGTGCGGATGCTGGTCGGCACCCTCGTCCCGAACGGCGCCACCCCGGTGGCGCAGGCCTACGCCGGGCATCAGTTCGGCGCCTACAGCCCGCGACTGGGCGACGGACGCGCACTGCTGCTTGGCGAGCTGGTCGACGCCGACGGCATGCTCCGCGATGTGCATCTGAAAGGCTCTGGCCGGACACCGTTCTCGCGCGGCGCCGACGGCCTGGCCGCGGTCGGTCCGATGCTGCGCGAATACGTCGTCAGCGAGGCGATGCACGCGCTGGAGATCCCCACGACCCGCTCGCTGGCCGTCGTGGCCACGGGGCGCGAGGTGATCCGGGACACCGTGCTGCCCGGGGCCGTGCTCGCGCGGGTGGCGAGCAGCCACCTGCGGGTGGGTAGCTTCCAGTACGCGGCCGCCACCGGCAATGCCGACCTGCTGCGGCGCCTCACCGACCATGCGATCGCCCGCCACCACCCGGAGGCGGCGCAGGCCGCCAACCCCGCGCTGGCCCTGTTCGAGGCGGTCGTCGCCGCCCAGGCAGCACTGATCGCCCGGTGGATGCTCGTGGGGTTCGTACACGGGGTGATGAACACCGACAACATGACGATTTCCGGCGAGACCATCGACTACGGGCCGTGCGCCTTCATGGAGGCCTTCGACCCGGCCACGGTCTACAGTTCGATCGACACGGGCGGGCGCTACGCCTACGGCAACCAGCCGATCGTGGCGGAGTGGAACCTCGCCCGATTCGCCGAGGCTCTCCTGCCACTACTCCACCACGACCAGGACCAGGCGGTGGCCCTGGCGGTCGAGGCGCTGGGCGCCTTCGGCGAAAAGTACAGCAGGGCCTGGTCGGCCGGCATGCGGACCAAGCTCGGCCTACCCGACGGACTCGAAGATGCGCTGACCAGGCCGTTGATCGCCGACCTGCTCACCCAAATGCAGCGCAGCCCCGTCGACCACACGACCTTCTTCCGTGCACTCGGGGCGGCCGCTCGCGGCGACACCGAGCCTGTGCGCGGCCGGTTCCTCGACATCCTCGCGTTCGACGCCTGGCTGGAGCGCTGGCGCGCCATGGACCCCGACGGCGCCGCGATGGACCGGGCGAATCCCGTCTACATCCCTCGCAACCATCTGGTTGAGGAGGCCCTCGCTGCCGCGACCGATGGCAACCTGGACCCCTTCGAGCGGCTGCTGGACGCGGTGAGCTCGCCCTTCGAGGAGCGCGCCGGCCTGGAACGCTTCGCCCAACCGGCACCAATCGACTTCGGCGTCTACCGGACCTTCTGCGGAACCTGAGGTCCTGACCACTGGAGCACGGCACACCGGCGTCCGCGTGACGCAGACTTCCACGCGTATCCCTGCGTATGCTCGCGCCATGGGCAGGGATGGCGCCGCGTCTTCCCCGCCGTGGCCGCGGGTGGAGTTCGAAGAGCGGGCCTGGATCCCGACGGCCGATCCGTCGCTGGTGTCCCGGGCGATCCGGGTGCGGCATGCCGGCCCCTATCGCGCCGCCGTTCCACCCCGGATAGCCAAAGGGTCGTTGAACCTTCCGTCCCGCACGGTGGCCGTCGCCGACGAGGCGTCGACCGCCATCACCCGATTCGATCTCGAGACCGGTTCGGAGCTCATCGCATTCGGCGCCATCATGCTGCGGTCGGAATCCGCCTCGTCCTCGATGATCGAGAACCTGACCTCGGGCGCCAAGGCGATAGCGGTGGCCGAATTGAGCGGCCAAGGCAAGCGCAACGCGTCGGAGATCGTCGACAACGTGCACGCGATGCAAGCGGCCGTGGAGCCGGCCGGTGACCTGACCGAATCGACCGTGCTGGCGATGCACCGGACGCTGATGGACCGTCTGCACCCCGCGATGGCCGGCCGCTGGCGCAGCCAGCAGGTGTGGATCGGCGGGGACGGATTCGGCCCACACGGCGCGACCTTCGTTGCCCCGCACCACGAGAACGTGCCCGCGGCGATGGCCGATCTGCTCCAATTCGCACGGCGGGACGACCTCCCGGTGTTGGCGCATGCTGCCGTCACGCACGCCCAGTTCGAGACCATCCACCCGTTCGCCGATGGCAATGGCCGGACCGGCCGGGCCATGCTGCACGCGATGCTCCGCAGCAGAGAGCTCGTCCGGAACGTGACCGTGCCCATTTCCGCGGGACTGCTCACCGACCCGGGGCGGTACTTCGACGCACTCACGTCCTACCGGGACGGCGATCCCTCGGCGATCGTCGAGCGGATCGCCGAGGCGTCGCTCCTTTCCGTCGCCAATGGCCGTCAATTGGCCGACGACATCGCACACATCCGCCGGACTTGGCACGACAGCATCCGAACGCGGCGGGACGCCGCCGCCTGGCGCCTGGCGGACCTGATGCTGCGCCGAC
>JBIOVW010000873.1:0-3593 GCA_044867945.1 Nakamurella sp.
GGAGCGGCGGGTGCGGGATTTCGCTAGTAGCGGGTGGCGGAGCGCACTGTGTAGGACTCGCCGGCGAGTACGAATGCGGCGGCGGCCGGGGTGAGCGGGGTGGTCCGGCTGACCATGGCGATGTGCAGGTGTGACGGGGGTTGAATTCTGACGACTCGGGCGCCGGCGCCGAGGGCAAGACTGGACCATCCGGCTGGGAGGACGGCGTCGGCGACTCCGGCCAGCACCATCGGCAAGATTGAGGTGCGGTGGGCGGCCTCGGCGACGATTTTGGCCTGGACTCCGCTGGAGAGCATGTCGTCGACGAGGGCGCGCATCAGTGATCCTTTGGGGGCCACGACCAGCCGGTGGCCGGTGAGGTCGATGGGAGTGATCGTGCCGGCGGCGGCCAGTGGCCCGTCGGGGGCGGTGATCAGGACCAGTTCCTGGTCCTCGATCGGCAGGACGCGCAGGTCGGCGGCCTTGACCGGGGTGGGTGCGCCGAGCAGGCCGATCTCGACCTCGCCGGTGCGCACCGCGCGGAGTACGTCGTCAGGTTCGAACGCGGCGGCGACGCTGATGGTGATGTCGGGGTGCTCGTTGACGAATCCGGTCATGATCGTGGTCAGTGGTTCCACGGCGGGGGAGGGCATGCTGATGATTTCGACCTGGCCGGTGGTGATGCCCTTGACTGCGTCGATGGCCGATTGGGCGGTGGCCAGGTCTCGCATCACCTGACGGGCGGGTCCAATGAGCCGTTGCGCGGCGTCGCTGGGCAGGACGCCACGTCCGACCCGGTGGAACAGGGTCACGCCGAGTTCGCGTTCCAGGCCGGCGATCGTCTGGGAGAGCGAGGGCTGGGCGATGAACAGTTGTTCGGCGGCTCGGCTGAAGCCGCCGTAGTCGATTACGGCGAGGAAGAACTTGAGCTGGCGCGCGTCCATGTCAACCCCCGACCAATGGCGAACCCGGCCGTGCAGACCACCGGCGGCTGCCTGGGTCGATCGGCCTGGGTTGGCCGCGGCCGTGTGATGAGGGTAGATCCCGCAGCCTGCCGGCTGGTGGGATTGATCGAGTGACGGTGATCGGACACGGGTGTTTCACCTCGACGTGCGGATGGGGATGCTCCGCTGCCCGATCCCGTCGATCGTCACCACCTCGCGATCGCCTGGTTTGACCGGTGCGAAGGCGGCCAGTGTAGGACACGCGTGGGCGAACGGGTCCAGGACCTCCCGCGGGTACTGACCGTGCTGGACCACCGTTCGTGGTCCGTCGCCGGTGGCGATCCGGGCGATGGGCATCGTCCGCTCCTTCCGCTGGGTGGCGCGAATCAGCCGCGGTGGCCGAGTCGATGGACTCGGATGAGGCTGGTGCGGGCGGTGCTCTGGGACGAGGAGCCGGCGACGACGACCACCATGTCGCCTACCTGGTAGTCGGGGAGGTCGAGTACGGCCTGGTCGACCTGGTCGATCAGCTCGTCGGTGGTGTCGACCGCGGGGGTGACGACGGTGTGAACCCCCCAGGTGAGGGCGAGCTGGTTGCGAATGGACTCGTGCGGGGTGAACGCGAGCAGCGGCAAGGCGGAATGCAGTCGGGCCAGCCGCCGGACGGTTTCCCCGGAGTTGGTGAAGGCCACCAGCGCTTTCGCGTCCAGTCGTTCGGCGATGTCCTTGGCGGCCAGGGCGATCACGCCCTGCTGGGTATGCGGGATGTGGCCGATCGGCGGTGTTTTGGCAATCCCTCGTTCGGCGGCATTGATGATCCGGCCCATGGTGCCGACGGCGTCGATCGGGTACTTGCCCACGGACGTTTCGCCGGAGAGCATGACCGCGTCGGTGCCGTCGAGGACGGCGTTGGCGACGTCGGAGGCCTCGGCTCGGGTCGGGCGGGAGTGCTCGATCATGGAATCGAGCATCTGGGTGGCCACGATGACCGGTTTCGCGTTCTCCCTGGCCAGGTGCACGGCCCTCTTCTGCACCAGTGGCACGTCCTCGAGCGGGACCTCGACGCCGAGGTCGCCGCGGGCCACCATCACGCCGTCGAAGGCGAGCACGATCTCCTCGAGATTGTCGACCGCTTCGGGCTTTTCCAGCTTGGCGATGATCGGGACTTGGACGCCGACCTCGGCCATCACCTCGTGGACGAGCTTGGCGTCGGCGGCGGAGCGGACGAACGACAGGGCGACGAGGTCGACGCCCAGGGTGAGGGCGAACTTCAGGTCGGCGATGTCCTTGTCGGACAGCGCGGGTACGGACACGTTCATCCCTGGCAGGGAGATGCCCTTGTTGTTGGAGACCGGGCCCCCCTCGGTGACGGTGCAGTGCACGTCCGAACCGGTCACCTCGGCGACGACCAGGGCGACCTTGCCGTCGTCGATGAGCAGCCGGTCGCCGGGCAGGGCGTCCTGGGCGAGACCGGTGTAGGTGGTCGACACCCGGTCCCGGGTGCCGACGATGTCGTCGACGGTGATGGTGACCTTCTCACCGGTCGACCAGTAGTGCGGGCCGTCGGTGAATCGGCCCAGTCGGATCTTGGGGCCCTGCAGGTCGGCCAACACCGCCAATGCCTTGCCCGTCGATGCGGCCGCGGCTCGCAGCCGCTGGTAGATCACCTGATGGTCGGCGTGGTCGCCGTGGCTGAAGTTCATCCGGGCGACGTTCATCCCCGCCTCGAGCAGGGCGGTTATCTGTTCCTCGGAGGAGGTGGCGGGTCCGAGGGTGCAGACGATCTTGGCGCGGCGGATCATCGTTGAAAGCCTTTCGTGGGATGGCGAAACGGGGTCAGCGGAGTCCGGATGCGGGTGGGTCACCGACCGAGGAGGAGAGGTGGTGGTGGCCTTGTCATGGTTGGTGGGTTCAGGACACCGTGCCGGACGAGGCTGGGTGCGGCGGCCGGTGATGGTGACGCTGCCGGATATCGTGTCGGTGACGAACTGGTGGATCAACGATCAGCGTTGGGCGGTGATGTGGCGACGTCCGACGAGGTCGCCCATGGTGGAGGTGACCAGGACGAGGCCCTGTTCCTCGACCGGGATGATGACCAGATCCGGCGGGTTGATCCGGGTGTTCGCGCCGAGCAGGCCGATCTCGCTGGCCCCGGTGCGCACCGAATGCAGCACATCCTCGGGGTCGATGGCGCTGCCGAGGGTGACGTCGACGTCGGGGTAGCGCGCGGTGAACAACCGCAGCATGGTGGTCAGCGGTTCGACTCCGGGCGAGGCAATGGTGGTGATCTCGAGCCGGCCCCAGTTCAACCCCCTGACGTCGTCGATGCTGGCCCGGGCGGCGTCCAGCCCGCGGACCACCCGCCGGGCCGGAAGCACAACTGGCTTCCGGCGGGGTAGGCACCACCGTATGTCCGAACCCGTTGATACAGGGCGACTCCGAGGTCGCGTTCGAATCCGGCGATCGCCCGGGACAGTGACGGCTGGGAGATGTCCAGGTGTTCCGCGGCGCGAGTGAAGCTGCGCTGGTCGATCACGGCCAGGAAGTGTCTGAGCTGTCGGATGTCCACAGTCGCACCTCGTCGTGCTCGGCCGCGACCGCGGTCACACCGACGACGGAATGGACCGTTGCGGGGTGAGTGGAATGGTCCGGGCGAGTTCCGTGAGCAGG
>JBIOVW010000874.1:0-4022 GCA_044867945.1 Nakamurella sp.
GCGTTGGTCGGGCCGAGCACCGGCAGAAGCTTGCGGCCGGTGGTGTCGGCAGCGGACACCAGCTTGGGGAACAGCTTCCCGTCCGCCGCAAACGCGGTGAACCGGTTCCCGCCCCGGACGAACTGCAGGCTGGTGAAGTAGTCGACCAGCCCATTCACCAGCTGAGAGTCGACCCACCCGGCGCCGGCAGTGAACAGCGCCAGCTCGGCCGTCGCCGTGGTGGCGAGCCGGGCGGCGATCTTCGCCTCGACCGCCTCGTACCAGGCGTTCAGCATCTCGCCCCAGATGATCCCGTCAGCCTGCGGCGAGCCGCCCTGGTCCCACACCTCGCGGTTGATCTCGATCTTCCCGGACAGCGGCGCCGGCGACACGGTCTGGTTGGTCGCCGAGAACGACCCCGGCGTCGGCTCCGTGCCCTCCGTGTGGTCGCCGACCAGGCCCGCCGCAGCGTTGAACTTCGGCACCGTGAACGGCGTCTTGTCGATGATGACGCCGGTCGACACCAGCTCGTACAGCGGCCGGGTGTAGGTCAGGTTCGGCACGTACAGCTCGGGCCGGTTCTGCGTCGGGTTCAGCGAGCCCACGTTGGTCGTGGTGACCGCGAACGCCTCGTCGATGAACGACTCCAGCCGGTGCCGGGCCTCCTGGTTGCCGCTGCCGTACGCCTCGCGAATGTCCTCGATGAACCCGTGGGCTCCGGCGGTGCCGTCGAACCGGTACGGCAGCTCCTCGGTCACCTCCACGCGGCCCGCGGGCACGGTCTCCCGCTGCGGGAACCGCAGGCCCTCGAAGCCCTCCCGGATCGCGTCGCCGATCGCAGAGAAGTCGGGAGCCACCTCGGGCTCGATGGTCTGCGTGCTCTCGTCGTCCATGGGGTTCCCTTCTGCGGATGCGGCGACGGACAGGACCCGGGCGTCGTCGAACGCCGGGCACGGGGTGAGGGAAATCTCGGCGAGCGGCGCGGTGACGGCGTGCCGCACACCGCCGCGGGCTTCGTACTTGCCGCCGAGGCCGAGGCCGATGGACAGGCCGTCCAGCACCTTGTCCTCGGCCAGCGTCAGCGCCTCGTCACCGGCCGGACCGCGGGCGACCTTGAACGACGCGAACAGGCCGCCGGCGCGCTCCTCCAAGGCGGTGGCGTGGCCGATCGCGCGGCCGAAGTCGTGCCCGACCAGGAGCTTGACCCGGGTCACGTCCCCGTAGGTCAGCGTGCCCTTGCCGAACTGGTGCAGCACCCCGCGAGACATCGCCGGCGTGCCGAACGGCACCGCGAGGCCGGTGATGACCCGGCTCTCCCGGTCCACCGTGAACGACGCCTCTCGGGTGGCGTCGAACGGCTGCACCGCGGGCGCGTCGAATGTCCCAACGGTGGCGGTGGCCTGCGCCGGCAGCGGGGGTGGCTGCGGCGCGGGGAGGGTGGACTCCGGGAGCGCCGGGCGGTCCTCTAGGGCGCGTATCTCGGGCCGGGTGATCGCACCCACGTCCAGGCCGAGCTTGTACGCCTCGTACCGGGTCTTCGTGTCCGACCGCAGGAACGCGTCGAGGGACACCCGGGCGTAGTAGCCGCGCGGGGTGACGTCGCCCATCGACAGCCGGTCCTGCACCGCGGCGACGTAGCCGGCCAGGGTGAAGTCCAGCAGGTCCCGCCGCCGCGTCTCCGCGTTCGCGTACGTCCGCGACGTGGTGGACACGCCGAGGTCCTCCGGGTCCACCCCAGCCAGCCGGGCGATCTCCAACACGGCATGCTGCCGGGCATCGGCCAGCTGAAGCTGCTCCGGTGACCAGCCCGCGATGTTGTACTTCAGCGACGCCGGGACGTACGCGGTGGACCGGGCCTGCCGGGACGACTTCCACGCGTCCAGCAGCTCGACGATCTCGGCGTCCTCGGCCGGGTCCGCGCCCTCCGCCGGGGTGAAGTAGTCCACCGGCGGGGACCCCTCGGAGTACCGCTGCGCGGACGCGTCGAGGTGCAGGCACGTGCGGATCGCCCTGGCACCGGCCACCAGCAGCGCGTCGTTCGGCGAGTCGAACCGGACCAGCTCGGAGTCCGGGACGTGCTTCCCGTCGACGTAGACCTTCTTCTGCTGCTCGTCCACGGTGACCCGGCCCGGTGCGAGGCGCCCGATCTTCACCGGGTAGCCGTGCCAGCCGAACTCGGCGACCCGCCACCAGGCGCGGCCCTCGAACAGCAGGTCCTCGAAGGTGCGGGCCATGGTCACCGACCGGGGCACGTCCGCCTCGGGCTGCTCGAACAGCGCCGAGCGGACCGGCGTCTGGTCTGGCGCGTACAGGTCCAGCGGCAGCCCGCCCAGCGTGCCGGCGATCAGGTCACGGGCCCGCTTCACCCCCGGCACCTGCATCGCCGAACGGCGGTCGATCCGCGGCGCCGGGGCCACCGGGTCCGCATACGACACCAGGCCGAACACCGCCGGGTCGATCGCGTCTGCGTCCACTGCGAAAGCCGGGCCCGGCTCGGCCTGCATCACCAGGTCGAGCGGCCCGCGGCCACGCAAAAGGTCCAACCAGAAACCCACACACCCACGATCACGCGGACGGCGGCAGAACCAGGCGGACTTTGCCTGTTCGTGTACGCAAATCGCGTGCCGCCCACACTGCGGCCTTGACCGCGTCCGCCCGGCCCGCCGACACCATCCGCGGGCCGTCCGCCCCCGGCAGGGTCCGCAGCCCGAGCAGCTGCCCGGTCAGGTGCTCCCCGCCGTCGTGCCTGATCGCGTCCTCGGCCAGCAGCCGCTGCACCGCCTGGACAGCGACGACGGTGCGGCCCTCGCCCTTCCGCAGCCGCAGACCCTTCAACGCCGGGTCCGACAGCAGCGACGCGCCCACCGTGGGCTGCCCGGCGAACCCGGACTCCCGCAGCGCCTCCACAGCCGACACCAGGTCCTGGTGGTCGGTCACCGCGACCACCACCCGGCCCCCGGACCGCCACCCCAACGCCAGGGACACCCCGTCGCCGAACCACGCCTCCACCGCCGCGGCATCCGGCACGGTGAACGGCGGCTCGACCACCAGACCCGACCAGTCCTCAGCCGACACCACCGGCTCGCCGCGCTGCACCCGCGGCTCCCGCAGCCGCCACACGTTCAGGTACTGGCTGACGAACCCCTGCATCGGGTCCGGGTCGTCGGCCTGCGGGTCGACCTGCCCGGCCAGCGCCGCCGCGTGCTTCGCCGCGATCATCCGGCGCCGGTCCTCCGACCAGTGCGGCGACGCGGCCCGCCACACCTCCGGGTCCGCCGGGTCCGCCCCGTACGGAGCCGCCCACAACAGCAGCAGCGTCTCCGGGTCCGGCGTCGTCAACGCGCGCGCCAGAGCCGTCCGCATCAGCGACGTAGCCCGCCGGTGCGCCGTGGACGTCAGGTGCAGCTGCGGCGAACGCCGCTCCAACGTCGCCGGCTCCAACCCCTCCGCCACCGTGCCCGGCTTGACGTTCCACCCCTCGTCCACGATCCCCAGGCACGCGTCGTACCCGTACACCCCGTCCTGGGACCGGACCAGCCACCGGTCACCGCCCGGGGACTCCACCGCCTCCTTGCCGTTCGCCCGGGTCACCGACCATCCGGCCTCCTCCGCCCACCGCCACGCCTGCCGCTGAATCTCCCGGCAGATCGCCACGTCCGACCCGGTGTGCACCACCGTCTGCACCTCGCCGAGCAGCTCGGCGTGCGCCAGCCGCCACAACGCCAGCCCGCGGACCCGCACCGACTTCCCGGCCCGGCGAGGAGCGGACTCCACCACGGTGCGGTGACACAGGGACCCGTCCTCCCGATGTTCGAGCTGGCGGACGATCGCCAGCCGCTGCCACCACCGCAGCGTGATCCGCTGCGTCCGCTCGACCCACTCCACGGCCTCCACCCCGTAGGAACCCACCGCGTCCTCCGGCGGCGGCGACATGAACAGCGGCGGGGACGCATCCTCCGGGACCGCCAGGAGCCCGGAGAGCCACGGATAGCGCCGGAGGGTCCCCGGATGCCACCGCAGGTCCGAACGGGCCTCCACGGGCC
>JBIOVW010000875.1:0-2720 GCA_044867945.1 Nakamurella sp.
CAACGCCCGGGTCCTGCGCAGCACTTCCGCCGGCCTCCGGGTGCCGCGCTGATCCAAGCGTCACATTTGCGCCGGATTCGTCCGGATTGGTGGTGCTTTGATCAGCGCGGCCGGCAACGCCCGGGTCCTGCGCAGCACTTTCACCGGCCTCCGGGTGCCGCGCTGATCCAAAGCCCACATGCGCGCCGGATTCGTCCGGATTGGTGGTGCTTTGATCAGCGCGGCGGGATGGTTCGCCCGCGTCCACCGGGGTCACGGGTCCGGGCCGAGGCCGGCGAACACGTCGTCCGCCGGCCCACCGTCGGCGCAGCGCGGCACCGGGTCGCCGGACAGCAGCCGGAAGTACTCGGCGGCCGCCATCGGCTGGGCGATCCGGTTGGACAGCGCGAACAGGTTCCCGGGCAGCAGCTGCACCTGCGTCGCATGCGCGGCCAGCGCCTGGCGCCGGGCCTCGGACACCGCAGCGGTGGGCACGGCCACGGCCACCAGGTCGTCGTCGGCGAGCGACCCGACGTCACCAGCGGCGGTCGCCAGGTATCCGGGCGGCGCCTGCACCTCGGCGAACGCCGCAGTCGTCACAGAGCGGGGCCGGATCACCGCCAGCACCCTGGGCACCCGCCTGCCAACCAGCGCGACGGCGCCCATGACGACCTGGTGAGTGGCGATGTGGTCCGGGTGCCCGTATCCGCCGTCCGCGTCGTAGGTCAGCACGACGTGCGGCCGGACCCGGTCGATCACCTCGACCAGTGCGGCGACCGCCCGATCGTGGTCAGGGCCGCCGCGCTGCGCACGGATGAACGCCCGCGGATGACCCGCGGACGACGTGCCGGCCATGCCGGAATCCCGGAAGGCGCCGAGCCCGCCCAGCATCAGCCGCTCCCACACGCCCAGGGCCGCGCAGGCGGCGCGCAGTTCGGTCAGCCGGTACCCACCCAACTGGTCGGCGCGGGCGGCGACCAGGCCCTGCAACTCATCGCCGATCACCTCCCCCTCTTCGCCGAGGGTGGCGGTCACCAGCGTCACCTCCGCGCCGGCGGCTGCGGCCGTCGCGAGGGTGCCGGCCATGCACAGCGTCTCGTCGTCGGGGTGCGCGTGGACGGCGAGCAGGCGGGCAGGCACGCCGGCGTGGTGCTGATGGTTCGCTCTGATGGCTAACCCGCCCGCCCTGCGCTCACGGCCGCCAGCGTAATGTGCCAGCGTGCCGTCCTCGTTGTCCGGCGAGCCCGCTCAGACGCCGCCGAGGTTCGGTCCCGGCCCCTGTGTTGCCTGCGCCTCCTTGGCCTTCGCGAGCGCTTCCTGTTCGGTCATGTCGGGGACCACGCCGGCGACCAGATCCTGCTCGTCGAGGCCGACGCCGGCCGCCAGGATGGCGTCCCGCTCGATGCGACGCCGGCGCTGCTCGTCCGGATCGGGCACCGGCACTGCGGCGATCAGACGTCTGGTGTAGTCCTGAGCCGGGTCCATGAGGATCTGCTCGCGGGTCCCGAGCTCGACCAGCTTGCCGTGATGCATGACCGCGATCCGGCGGGACAGGATCTCCACCACGGCAAGGTCGTGCGAGATGAAGAGGCAGGCGAAACCCTTCTCCTGCTGCAGCTCCTGGAACAGTTCGAGCACCCTCGCCTGGACCGAGACATCCAGCGCGGACGTCGGCTCGTCGGCGATCAGCAGCTTGGGCTCCAGGGCGAGCGCGCGGGCGATGCCGACCCGCTGCCGCTGGCCGCCGGACAGTTCGTGCGGGTACCGGTTGCGCATCGCCCGAGACAGCTCAACCCGGTCGAGCAGTTCTTCGACCCGGTTGGCTAGCTCCTTGCCCTTGCCCAACCCGTGCAGCAGCAGCGGCTCGCCGATGGACTCGCCGATCGGGATCCTCGGGTTCAGCGACGACCCGGGATCCTGGAAGACGAACGACACGTCCTTGCGGAGTGTGCGCAACTCCTTTGGTGCCACCCCGACCAGGTTCGACCCCACCACCGTGGCTGTACCCTCCACGATCGGCAGCAGCCCGACCAATGCCCGGCCGACAGTCGTCTTTCCCGACCCCGATTCTCCGACCAGGCCCATCACCTCACCGCGACCGAGCTGCAGGGTGAGGCCCTCGACCGCGCGGAACGCCGGGGTGCGGCCACGTTTCGGATACTCGATAGCGACATCGGTCAGCTCGACGATCGCCTCGACTCCATCGGCCAACCCGGCGCGGTGCACCACGGGTTCGGCGGGCCGGTCGACCGCCTTCACGCCGATGCCGACCTCGTCGGGCGCCCCGACGGCCTCGTCCATCTGGGCCATCGTCTCGAGCTCGTCCGGATTGGTAATCGACCCCAGGTGCGGCACCGCGTTCAGCAGCTGCACCGTGTAAGCCTCGATCGGCCGGTTGAAGATCTCGTCCGCGGTGCCGGATTCCACGATCCGGCCGTCCTTCATCACCAACACCCGGTCCGCCATGTCCGCCACCACCCCCATGTCATGGGTGATCAGCACGATGGCCGCATCGATCCGGTGCTTGAGATCCCGCATCAGCTTGAGGATCTCGGCCTGGACGGTGACATCCAGCGCGGTCGTGGGTTCGTCGGCGATCAGCAGCGGAGGGTCACACGCCAGCGCCTGGGCGATCATCGCGCGCTGCCGCTGACCACCCGACAGCTGGTGCGGATAGGAGTCGACCCGGCGCTTGGGGTCGGGAAAGACGACTGTCGGCCGGGCATTGGTCGGGCTGCTGC
>JBIOVW010000876.1:0-2926 GCA_044867945.1 Nakamurella sp.
GCGTACTCCCGCAGGTACCAGGCGTCCTGGGCCAGGTAGAACCGGAAGTTCGCCCAGGGCAGCGACCCGTCGGCCAGTGCGGTGATGAACGGCATCGTCTCGATCGCCGCCCGGATCGGCGCGATCCGTTGCCACACCCGGGCCGAGAACGGGGCCGGGAACAGTGCGTGCAGGTGGTCGACCGGCCCCCGCCCGTGGCCCACCCCCAACGCGGCGCCGCCGGCCAGCGCGCCGGTGAGCCACGCCTTCGCGTCCACCGCCGCGGCCGCCCACGACTCCCGCTGCGGCCGAAGCGCAGCCAGTGCCGAGGACAGGGAGCAGCCGGTGCCGTGGGTGTTCGGTGTGTCCACCCACGGGCCCGGCACCAGCGTCACCGATCCGTCCGGCCCGATCAGCGCGTCGGTGGCCAGCCGCTCGGGCCCGGCGTCGACCGTGTCCAGGTGCCCGCCCTTGACCAGCACCTGGCTGCCGGTGGTGGAGGCCAGCGCCTTGCCCTGAGCGATCGCTCCGTCCAGGTCCCGGGCGGGCTCGTCGCCGACCAGGACGGCGAGTTCGGCGATGTTCGGAGTGAGCAGATCCGCATGAGGGAGCAGCGCGAGCAGAGCCTCGGCGGCGTCCGCGTCGAGCAACCGGTCGCCACTGGTGGCGACCATCACCGGGTCCAGCACGACGTACGGCGGCCGGTGCGTCGCCAGCCAGCGGCCGACCACCTCGATGTTGCGTGACGAACCCAACATGCCGATCTTCACCGCGTCCACGGCGATGTCGTCGCTGATCGCGTCGAGCTGCTGCGCGAGGAAGTCGGCCGGCGGACTGAACACCCCGCGCACCCCCGTGGTGTTCTGCGCGGTCAGTGAGGCGATCACGGCCATGCCGTAAGCACCTTGCGCGGCAAAGGTTTTCAGGTCGGCCTGGATGCCGGCCCCGCCGGACGGATCGGACCCGGCGATGGACAGAACGCGGACAGTCATCACGACATCCCTTCGCTAGCATGACCTAGATCAGGTGGCTACGGGTGTTGGTCTCAGCCCGTCATCCGGGCACCCCGTGTCTGACGCGCAACCTACCAGCATGCTGTCGTTGACACCGGCCGCGGGGATGCCTACCGTCGCCGACATGATGCGTTGGGCCGGGACAAGCGGGTATCGCCGCCGGCACGTCGACCTGCGTCGGGTCGCCAGCGCCATGTGTTCCCGCTGAGCCGCTGCTCAGCCGACCCCCGAAGTCGGGCAACCTTCGACGCATCCGCGAGGACCTCGCGCCATGACGCCTACCCGCCCCATCGACATTCACCAGCACCTGTGGCCGGCGGCGCTGGTCGACGCCCTGCGCCGGCGCAGCGCACCGCCCCGGCTCGACGGCTGGACGCTGCACCTGTCCGGTGAGCCGCCGTACCAGGTCGACCCGGCCGACCACGACCGGCACGGCCGTGCCAAGGATCCGAGCCGGGTCGTGGTCGGACTGTCCAGCCCGCTGGGCATCGAGGACCTGCCGCCGGACGAGGCGCAGCCCCTGCTGGACGCCTGGCACGAGGGTGCGGCCGACCTGACGGAGTTCGACGCCTGGGCGGCGGTCGCCCGGCGCAAGCCCGACCTGACCGCCCTCGCCGAGCACCTGCGGGACGGCTTCGTCGGACTGCAGATCCCGGCCACCGCGCTGGCCGGCCCGACTCGGCTGGACGGCCTGGGCGACCTGCTCGAGGTCGTGCAGAACGCGGACAGGCCGGTGTTCGTGCATCCCGGCCCGGTGCCACCCGCCGAGGACGAAAGACCGGACTGGTGGGCCGCCGTCGTCGATTACCCGACCCAGTTGCAGGCGGCCTGGTGGTCCTGGCACGCCGCCGGCCGACGCCTGTTCCCGCGCCTGCGGATCCAGGCAGGGCGTGGACGCCCTTTCCCGCGCGTTGGGCGTCGACCCGATCGTGGTGGGCAGCGATCGACCCTACGGCGTACGCCATGACACCGATCTGGGTGAGGCCGCCCGGGTCGCCTTCACCCTGACCAATCCGCACCGACTCCTGACCGGAGAGCGACCATGACCAGCCGCGAGACAGTTGAAACAGCCGAAACGGCAGCGAGTATCGCCGCCCGTCTGGACGGCCCGACGGTCGCCGCGCGCCGGTCCCGCCGGATCGTGGACGTGGCGGACCGAATCAGCCTGGACACCCTGCCCGGGCGCGACCTGGACCCCGATGAACTCGTCCGGCTCGCCGGCACCATCGCGCGCGACCCGGCCCCGCTGGAACCACACATCGCCTTCAGCGACGAGAAGCGGCACTACGTGAGTCTGCACCGGGACAGCCACGTCGACGTGTGGCTGCTGTGCTGGACACCGCAGAACGATACCGGCTGGCACGATCACGACATCTCGGCCGGGGCGGTCGCGGTGCTGCGGGGCGCGCTCATCGAGCACAACCTGGCCGTCGGCGAGGACAGCATTCGCACCGACGTGTCGGCGGGGGAGGTGTTCGGTTTCGGCCCCGATCACATCCACCGGCTCACCGGCCGGGATCCGGGCAGCGTGTCCGTGCACGCCTACTCGCCGCCGCTCTGGCGGATGGGTCAGTACACCCTCGGTCCGGGCGGGCTGCTGCGGCGCCGCACCGTGTCCTACGCCGACGAGCTGCGGCCGACCGACCCCGCCCCCCGAAGTTGATCATGGGCAACACGCCCTTATAGCTGCGGAATGACGGCGTGTCCTTCATGATCAACTGGTCGGCCGCAGTCTGGCCGGCCTGCGCGGATGAGAATGCGGCGATGCTTGACCGATCAAATGTGAGTGACTAACATTCAGTCGCATGAACAGCGCAGCAACGCCGGCCGGCCGAGCCGAGCGGACCCGCACGCGGTTGCTGGCGGCCGCGTTGGACCTGTTCGCGCGCAAGGGATACGACGAGACGACGGTCGCGGAGATTGCGACGGCGGCC
>JBIOVW010000877.1:0-3451 GCA_044867945.1 Nakamurella sp.
TCGCCTCCACCGCGCAGAAGTAGACGGTGGCCTCGAGATCGGCCGGCAGCCGCGGCAGTTCGTCGGCGGTCAGCTCGACGGTGACCGGGCTGCGAAGGGCGATCGCCCGCAGCGCCGGCACCGGGCCCTGCTCGGTGAGCGTCTGCGGGTACAGCCCGTGGGCGAGCTCGGTCAAGGTGCTGATGGTCGTCCGGAACGCCTCGGCCTGGCCGGCCAACAGACCAACGGCGCGGTCCGGCGCCCGTCCGAGCAGCGTCTGCACCAGCCGCAGGTTCACCAGCAGGGCGATGACCTCCTGCTGGGCGCCGTCGTGAATATTGCGTTCCAACCGCTTTCGTTCCGCGTCCTGCCGGACGACCAGGTCGCGCCGGGCACGCCGCACGTCCGCCGAGCGCTGCTGCAGGTCGGCGAGTCGGCGCCGCAGCTCCACCCGCAGCCCGGTCACCCGCAGCAGCAGCCCCGACTGGTCTGCCACCGCATAGACCAATCGACGTTCGACGGTGGACAGACGATCGCCGGCAGTCGTGAACAGGATCAGCCGGCCCAGCAGTTCGCCGCGGTCGCGGACCTCCACCTGGTGTCGGGCCAACCCCGTGTCGTCCGTGGTGTTGGCGGCGCCGTCCGCCACCCACGTCGCCGCCCGCTCAAGGCGGCCGTTCACCATCAACCACACCTCGCTGCGCAGGGCGTCGGTTCCCTCCCCGACGACGGCGGCGATGCGCTGCGGCAGCTCGATGACCGGGTATCTGCCGGCGACCGATGCCGCGAACCCGGACAGCACCTCCGCGCGGGAGCGGCCGTCGGCATGAACGAGCCGCGCGAGCAGTCGACGGGTGCGGACGCGGACCGGTTCGAAGGCGATCGAGACCGCCGCGGTGACCGCCACGGACAGGATCAGGCCCGGCGGACCGGTCCGACCGAACAGCCGCTCGACCCCGACGGCGGCCGCGTAGACCAGCACGACCAGCACGCCCATCGCCAGGGCGGTGAGCACGCCGACACCCCGGTCGCGCCGCACGCGGTCGAGCGCGCGGGTCGCCACCGGGGTGCGGGACGTGCCGGCCATCGGCTCAGCATCCACCCTTGTCAACGGGCCCGGGTCAACGAGCCCGCGCGGCCGTGCGGAGCACTGCGATCGCGGCCACCGCCAGCAGCCCGATCTGCGCCGCTCCGGCGACCCGCTGCAGGATTCCCGGCGGCATCAGCTCGGGCAGTCCGATGAGCCCGGGCATCCGGTTGACGATCAGAGCGGTCGACAGCAGGCCGCCGACCAGCGCGAATCCCCCGAGCACCGCGGCCGGCGCGGTCCAGCGGTTGGCAGCGGCCCGCAGGTGCCGGGCCAACAGCCAGGCGGCGATCGGCAGCACGGCGAAGGCGACCGCCCCGGCGTACAGGTGGATGTGCGACGACAGGTTCTGCGGTGTGCCGCGCAGATTGGTCGGGAACACGGCGGCGACCACGAGGCCGGTCGCCCAGAGGCCGAGCAGCGCCCGGATCTTTCCGGTGCCGGCTGCCGGGGCCAGCCCCTGGGCCAGCGCGGCCGCACCGATCGCCAGCGCGCCGGTGGTCAGCGCGAACAGCAGGGTGCCGTGCGGCAGCGAGACGACGTAGTCGCTGATCGTCCAGCCGGCCGGTTCGATCGGAGCAGTCGCCGACATGTGCAGCATCGTGATCGGGGGCACCGCGGCCACGGATCCGGCCACCGCGCCGCGAGCGGCCCGATCCAGGTGGGCCGGGCGCACCCGCTGGACAGGTTGAGTGGGGGCGAAGGTGGGGGCGAATTCTGCGACGCTCATCGGTATGGCCTTCTCTTTGCGAGAAATGGATGAAGCCGAACACCGATGACATTATGGAAATGCGAAGCCCCTGGTCAGGGCGCTGACCGCGCAGGTCGTAACCGTAATCCGAACCATTTGCGGGGGATTTCTCAGAAATTCTCGGGGAGCACCGGCGGCCGTTGATTCGGCGCGCCTCCGACCGGCCGGGGGCCAGCCCCCGCGGGGTGCGGGGTTGGCCGCACGGTGGTCAGCGGGTGTGGCCCGGCCCGGTGTCTTCCAGGAAGGCCAGCACGGCCATCACCCGACGGTTGACCTCGCCTTCGTCGACCAGCCCCAGCTTCTGGAAGACGACGCCGATGTGCTTCTCCACGGCACGATCCGACATGTACAGGGCCCGGGCGATCGCCGCGTTGTTCCGGCCGGCGGCCATCTCGGCGAGCACCTCCCGCTCCTTGTCGGTCAGCTGGTGCAGGGGCGAGCGTGCCTGCCGGGTGCGCTGGAACAACATCCCCTCGACGACCTTCGGATCCAGCGCGGATCCACCCCGGCACACCTCCTGCAGGGCGCGGACCAGTTCGTCGACCTGGGACACCCGTTCCTTGAGCAGGTAGCCAAGGCCGGCGACGCCGTCGGAGAGCAGGTCGAAGGCCAGGTCGTCCTCGGCGTACTGGGACAGCACGACGACGCCGGTGCGGGGGAACTCGGCGCGGATCTGCTTGGCCGCCTCGATCCCCTCGGCGGTGAACGTGGGCGGCATCCGGATGTCGGTCAGCACCGCGTCCGGGGTGAACTCGCGCACCGCCTTGAGCAGGGAGGCCGGGTCACCGACCGCCGCGACCAACTCGATCTCGTCGATCTCGGCGAACAACGCGCTGGTGCCCTCCCGCACCAGGAAGTTGTCCTCGGCGAACACCACACGCAACGCCACCCCCGGGACTCTAGTCGGCCGAGCTTGCGAGGCCGCCAGTGATTACAGCTGGGGCGGCGCCGGGGACCGGTCGGCGACGGCGGAGCCGGGTGGTTCAGCGCCGACCCGCCCGAGACCTGGATGCGCCAGGATGGACGGTGGCGGGTGGCGCTCGTCGGCGCTGATGAGTGCTGCACACGTGAAGGGAGGGGCCGATGACGGGTTTCCTGATTGTCACGGGCGGCGCCCTGGCGACCGTGGTCGTCGTCATGACGGTGTCGTTCGTCATCGGTCGGGTCACCGGCAAGTATTCGATCATCGATGCGGTGTGGGGCCCAGGCTTCGCGCTGATCGCGGTGGTCTCATTCGGGTTGTCCGTCGGCCACGGCGACCCGACGCTCCGTGTGCTGGTGCTGGCGATGGTCGTCGTGTGGGGTCTTCGGCTCGGCGGCTACATCCTGGTACGCAACCATGGGCTGCCGGAGGATCCGCGGTACGCCGAGATGCTCGCCGACGCGGGCGGTCCGGGTGTGATCGTGCGGAAGGTCCAGCTTCCGCAGGGCCTGGTGATGTGGTTCGTCTCGCTGCCGGTCCAGGTCGCGATGCTGCTCTCCGGGCCCGTCGTGTGGGTGATCTGGTCGGGCCTGGTGGTGTATCTGGTCGGCCTGACCTTCGAGGCGGTGGGGGACGCTCAACTGGCGGCGTTCAAGCGTGATCCGGCGAACCGGGGCCGGGTGCTGGACCGCGGGCTGTGGCGGTACACCAG
>JBIOVW010000878.1:0-3058 GCA_044867945.1 Nakamurella sp.
CTGGTGGTTCGGGCGCCCGACCGCACCCTGACCGCGGCGGACGCGACCGCGGTGCGGGATCGGGCGGTCGCGGCGACCGAGCGGCTGGGTGCGAGTCTGCGAGGTTGATGCGAATGAAGGCGGTCCAGCTCCCGTCGGGTGCCCGGGTGCGCGGGCGGCGAATGGGTGATGTTCCGCAGGAACCGGCCGACTTCCTGCTCGCACTGGCCGACGGGCCGGCGCCGTCCTGGGAGGTCCGGCGGATCCAGTGGCCGGACTTCGGTCTTCCGGTGGACCGGGCCGACGCGATCGACGCGTTGACCGACGCGCTGCGCCGGGCCCGCGCGGGTCAGCTCGTCGAGGTGGCCTGCCTGGGTGGATTGGGTCGTACCGGCACTGCGCTGGCCGCGCTGGCGGTGCTGGATGGCCTGGACCCCGGCCAGGCGGTGGAATGGGTGCGCGGGGCCTACGACCAGCGTGCGGTGGAAACGGACGAGCAGGCGCAGTGGGTGCTGTCGCTGGGCGACTGAATTGTGGACAACATGCGGCATATGTCCACACGCGGCACGCTCGGTTCGTGAACCCGGCAGAAGAAGTGCCACGATGTGGGCTATGCCGTTGACCCAACCTGCCGACCTGTCCCGCAAGATCGAGAAGGCGGGCTACTACCCGGACCTGGTGGCCGACGTCCTGGACGTGGCGCTGGCCGGCGAGGAGGTGCTCGCCCACCTGGTGCACGGCGAGACCACCTTCGACCTGGACACGATCCGCCGGCACCTGTCGGTGGTCGTGCTCACCCAGGGGCGGCTGATCTTCGTGCATGCCGACGATCACAGCGCCGACGAGGACCACGTCGACGAGGCACACGGCATTGCGACCAGCGAATCGGTGCCGCTGTCCGCGGTCCGATCGGTGATGGTGACCCATGTGGTGCCCAAGCCGGAGCGTTACCGGCGCGGCAAGCTGGGCCGTGAACTGACCCTGACGATCGGCTGGGGCGCCGTCTCCCGGGTCGATCTGGAGCCCGCCACCTGCGGCGATCCGAACTGCGAGGCCGATCACGGAATGACCGGCAGCATCACCGCGGACGACCTGTCGTTGCGGATCAGCGCAGACGCCGAGGGTGAGGGAGCGCTGCGCGACGGCATCGCGTTCGCCAGGGCGCTGTCCGCGAAGACGGCCGCCGCCGCGCAGCACCGCTGACCCCGCCGCCGGCCGTCGACGGTGACAGGATTCCCCACCTGTCTCCGCGGCGCATGAGATCCACCAGCAGCCCGAGAAGACCGCCCGTGCGGATCTCGGAGATCAGCGGTGCAACGGGCGCCATCCGGCCCCGCAGCCAGGGGCCGGACCATCGCGGCCCGGCGGGCATCGTGTGCAGCGCCCACCTACCAGGCATGATCGTCCGGGAGATCGGGCGACCTGGAGGCGTGACGACCGGAGACGAGTGGCTGGTCCCGCGGTACGACGAGACCGCGTTGGGTGCGCTGCTGCCCGGGATTGCCCTGTCGCTCGGTCATGACCTGGGCCCGCCCGCCGTCTGCCTGCCGCCGGCCGAGCGAATCTGCGTGGTGATCGTCGACGGGCTTGGTCACCGGATGCTGGCGGCGCGGCCGCGGTGCGCCCCGTTCCTGAGTTCACTCATGGTGCAGGACCGGGTGCTGGTGGCCGGCTGCCCGAGCACCACCGCGACGTCCATGGCGTCGTTCGGCACCGGTCTGCCGCCCGGTCGGCACGGTCTGGTCGGGTACGAGGTGATGGATCCGGACCGCGGTGAGTTGCTCAACGAGTTGCGCTGGCACCCGGGCACCGACCCGTTCGCCTGGCAGCCCTACCCGACGGTGTTCCAGCAGCTGATCGCGCGGGGCGTGCGAGTGGCGCAGATCGGCAACCCGGAGTTCCTCGGCTCCGGACTGACGACCGCGGCGCTGCGGGGAGCGGCGTTCGTCGGGCTGCAGCGGCTGCGCGACCGGGTCGACGCGGCCGTCGACCTGCTCCGTGAGCCCGGCCTGGTGTACCTGTACTGGGCCGACGTGGATGCGGTCGGGCACGTGCACGGATGGCGGTCGGCGCAGTGGCGACGCACGGTCCGGGCGGTGGATCGGGAGCTGGCCCGGTTGGCCCGCGGGCTGCCGGCCGGGACCGTGCTGGTGGTGACCGCCGACCACGGCATGGTCGACGTGCCGCATATCGACCGGCTGGACCTGGCCACCCGTCCTGGTCTGTGGCCGCGGTTCCGGGTGCTGGGCGGGGAGGGCCGGTTCGCGCAGGTGTACTGCGAGCACGGCACCGCGCCGGCGGCCGTCGGAGATCTGGCCGAGCGGCTGGCGAAGTGGATCGGGGAGCGGGCGTGGGTCGGGACCCGATCCGAGGCGATCGACCTGGGCTGGTTCGGTCCGGTGGAGGATCGGGTCCGGCCCCGGCTGGGCGACATCATCGTGGCGGGCCGGGAGCCGTTCACGCTGATCGATTCCCGAACCGCCCGTCCTCAGCTGCTGTCGCTGATCGGCCAGCACGGCTCGCTGACTGCCGACGAGCAGCTGGTGCCGCTCCTAGTGCAACAGGCCTGACCACCCCGCCCCGACCCCGCCCCCAAGCCAATCCGTTTGCCACATTCGGACCTTCGCCGGCGCGAATCATGGCGGAACATGGCAAATGAATGGGGGGCTGGGGTTGACGGACACCGCGGCGCGGGCGGGCGTGCGGCACGATCGGTGTCATGGACGTGCTGGCCAGTCGGATCATCCTGCGTCCCGCGGACCCGGAGCGGACGCAGCGGTTCTACCGGGACGACCTTGGGCTGGCGATCGCCCGTGAGTTCGGGCCGCCCGACACACCGGCCATGGTGTTCTTCGCCGGCCCGACCCAGATCGAGATCTCCGGACGCGTCCGGGCGGCCGCGCGCGAGGGGCTGGCGATCTGGTTGCAGGTGCGGGACGTGCACGCCGAGGTGGCCAGGCTCGCCGAGCGGGGGGTGCCGATCGTCCGTGGGCCGCGCACGGAGTTCTGGGGGCTGATCGAGGCCTGGATCGCCGACCCGGACGGCACCCCGATCGTGCTGGTGCAGGTGCCGCCGGAC
>JBIOVW010000879.1:0-2146 GCA_044867945.1 Nakamurella sp.
CAGTCGGGGATCCGGTCACCGTCGGGGCGGGCGCGTCCGCCGCGGTCGTGGCGGGCCGAGACGTCTGGGTGGCGAACGCCGACGACGGCACCGTCCAGCGCATCGACGGTGACACCGGCCGGCCGTCGGCGCCACTTCCGGTGGGGCCGCAACCGGTCGCCATGGTCGTCGGGCTGGGCTCGATCTGGGTGCTCGACGAGGCGGGAGGGACGGTTACCGAGATCGACCCCGGATCGGAGCGGGTGGTGGACACACACCCGGTCGGCGTGGGCGGGACATCACTGGTCACCGGGTTCGGCGCGATCTGGATCGCCAATCCCCCGGCCGAGGAGGTGATCCGCTTCGATCCGTCCGATCCCACGGCGCTGCGCCACGTGCCCGTGGCGGGCCGGCCGGAATCGGTGGCCGTCGCCGGCGGTTCGCTGTGGGCGGGCACGACGTCCGGCACGCTGGCACGGATCGACCCGGAGACGCTGGAGGTGGACTCCACGATCGACGTCTCGGCGCCCGTGGCCGCCCTGGCGGGGTCGGGCGACCGGCTGTACGTCGCCACGCGAACAAGGCTGGAGGAGCACCGCGGCGGAGAGCTCAGGGTCGTCGTCGAGGAGATGGACAGCCTCGACCCCGCGATCGCCTACGTACCGGAGTCGTGGAGCGTGCTGTCGATCACGAACGATGGTCTGGTGGCGTTCCAGCGCGTCGGCGGAGCCACGGGCTCACTGCTCGTCCCCGATCTGGCGACCACCATCCCTGAGCCGGCGGACGGCGGGCGCACGTACCGGTTCGTGCTGCGGGACGGCCTGCGCTACTCGACCGGCGAGGCCGTGCGCGCTAGCGATGTTCGTCGTGCTGTGGAGCGGTCGCTGTCCGCAACGGTGCCTCGTCCACCCGAACTGCACGGGTTCGATCGCGGGCCGGGAGCGGCGTTTTTTGCCGACCTGATCGGCGCGCAGGCCTGCCGCCCCGGTAAGGCGTGCGATATGCGTCGCGGCGTCGTCGTGGACGACGAGGCGGGGACGATCGAGTTTCACCTGACCGCACCCAATCCCCGGTTCCCATACGCGCTTGCGCTGCCGTTCGCGGCGCCGGTGCCCGACACCGCGGCGCCGCGCGGGCCGGTGCCGGCGACGGGTGCCTACATGATCAAGAGCTTCGACCAGCCGTCGCCGGATGCGCCGGTGGGGCGTGTGGAGCTTGTCCGCAACCCGCGGTTCCGGGTGTGGTCAGCTGCCGCCCGCCCCGATGGCTTCCCCGATCGGATCGTCTGGCAGGTCGGAGGAGACAGGCCGGCCCACCTGACCCAGGTCGAGCGAGGAGATGCCGACGTCGCGCCACTCACCGCAAGCGATTTCACGCTGACCCCCCGATTCCACCAACTCGTCCTCGAGCACCCCAGCCAGGTGCATACGTTCGCAACGGGGCAGGTGCTGGCGTTATTCATGAACACGACGACGCCGCCCTTCGACGACGCTCGCGTACGCCGGGGGCTCGCCTTCGCTCTGGATCGACGGCTGATGGCAAAGCCGGCCGAAGACGGGGTGACCTGCCAGATTTTGCCGCCCGGAATTCCCGGCTACCGGCCGTACTGTCCGTTCACGCCCGGCGGCGGTCCCGTCTATCGCGGCCCTGATCTGGCCCGCGCCGTCCGGCTGGTACGGGCTTCCGGCACGCGGGGCATGCCGGTCACGGTTTGGCTGACGGACATCGGCGAGCAGAGATTCCTGCGCTACACCGCCCGTACCCTGGAGCGGCTGGGGTATCGCGTGCAGACGCGGTACCTCTCCCAGGACGAGTACTTCCCAACGATTCTGGCTCCCGACAGCACGGCCCAGATCGGTGGGTACGGGTGGGTCCAGGACTACCCGGCCCCGGCGGACTTCCTGGGCCAGATCTTCTCCTGCAGGGCGCCCGTCAACCCGTCGCGGTTCTGCAACCGGGCGATCGATCGCCAGGTGGCTCTTGCGTCCAGGCTCGAGCGCACCCACCACGCGGCCGCCGCCAACCTGGCCTGGGCGCGGGCCGACGAGCTGGTCACCGATGCGGCGCCCTGGATTCCGTTCGTCAACCCCCGCGATGCGGACTTCGTGTCCGCTCGGGTCGGGAACTACCTGCGAAACCCCCAGTGGGGAGTGCTGCTCGAGCAGCT
>JBIOVW010000880.1:0-3411 GCA_044867945.1 Nakamurella sp.
AGATCGTCGCAGGCCTGCTTCGGCCCCTCGACCACGACCTCGACCCGGCCGTCGGCCAGGTTCCTCGCGCTGCCGACCAGCCCCAGTTCCGTCGCCTTGGCGCGGGTGTACCAGCGGAAGCCCACGCCCTGCACGTACCCGTGCACGAACGCGGTCATTCGGACCGCGTCCGGCTGTGGTCCGTCCGCAGACGTGTCGTCGGAGGTGTCGTGCGACCGACCGATGCGCCACTTCATGTCAGCTCCCTGGCCGGTAGACGATCAACCGTCGATCCGAGATCGCCAGCTCGACACCGTCTTTGGGATCGGTGATCTCGCCGTCATGGGCGACGGGTTTGGGCCCGGACCGCGACTCGATCCGCACGTGCGCGGCCTCAAGTTCGCCGTAGACCTTGCTGAGCCGGGCCACGCCGATGATCGAGTAGATGATGGCCCGGGTGCGAGAGAGCCGTCGGTCGGCGCGCAGGTACTGAACGTCCAGTACGCCCCCGGCCAACTGGTCCCGCCAGGCCGGCGCGAGGCCGCGCGGGGCGTACCGGCCGTTGCCGATGAACACGATCCAGATCGGGTGCTTCTCCCCGTTGATGACCAGGTCGATCGGCTGCTCGTGGCGAAGCGTGCGCAGGATCGCGTACGCGGTGGCCGGCCACTTGCCCATCCGCTTGGAGTACTTGTCCCGGCGCCGCACCATCTCCGGGTAGTGCCCGATGCTGGAGGTGTTCAGGAACGCGACCCCGTCGATGGTGGCCAGGTCGACCATGCCGGCGGCGCCGTTCTCCACGGCGGCCACGGTGTGCAGGTCGGTGTCCAGACCCAGTGCCTTGGCGAAGTGGTTGAACGTGCCGGTCGGGAACACGGCCAGCGGCAGGTGGTGCCGGTGCGCCAACTGGGCGACCGCGGCGACCGTACCGTCACCGCCGGCCACCCCCAACGCCTGGGGGAGTTCGTCGACCAACCGCTCCATGTCGGTGCCCGGCTCCCACTCCACGATCCGCGCCTTGGGCAGCACTCGGCCGATGGAGTCGGCGGCGCCGTCGGAGGTCCCGGAGCTGGCGTTGAGGATCACCGTGAGCCCCTCGCCCTGCGGCAGCGCGGGCGCGGTGCCGGCCGCCATCAGCGCGGGACCCCACGGTTTGACCGGCCACATCGCCCGGCCGATCAGCGCGAGGGTAATGCCGACGGCGGCGCCGGCCCAGACGTCCGAGCGGTAGTGGACACCGGTGTGCACCCGGGAGTAGGCGACGGCGACGGCCAGCGGGACGATGAGCGGTCCGGCCCAGGGGACCTCCAGGGTCGCACCGGTCGCGAACGCGGCCGCCGACGCGGCGTGCCCGCTGGGGAACGAGGACGTCCACGGCACCGCGCCGATCCGGCGGGCGATCAGGGTCCGTTCGGGGTCGGGTCGCCGCCGTCCGAACAGCGGCTTGAGCGCCACGTTCGACACGAAGCTCGCGCCTCCGAGGCTGGCCAGTCCGCGGATGGCGCCGCGCCGGGTGCGTCGGCCGGCCAATGCCCCGACCGCGGCGACGCCCATCCACAGCCGACCGTGGTCGGCGGTCTTGGTCAGGATCCGCAGGGCGTGGTCGATGGGTCGGGCGACTGGAACCGGGGACGGGACGATCAGCGGATCGGGGGGCTGGTCGGTGACGCGCACCCGTACGAGCCTAGCGACGGGGCGGTCGCTGGCAGCGTGGGCACCAGTAGGACGACCGGTTCATGAAGGCCGACCGGCGGATGGGCGTGGCGCACCGCGGGCAGGGCAGGTCGGCCCGGCCGTACACGTTCAGCGAACGGTCGAAGTAGCCGGATTCGCCGTTGATGTTGACGTAGAGGGCGTCGAACGACGTGCCGCCGGCGGCCAGCGCATCGGTCATCACCTCGGTCGCCGCCGCCAACACGGTGGACGCCTGCGCGCGGGTCATCCTGTCGGTCGGCCGTTCGAAGTGCATCCGCGCCCGCCAGAGCGCCTCGTCGGCGTAGATGTTGCCGACCCCGGAGATCACCGTCTGGTCCAGCAGCGCCCGCTTGATGCCGGTGTGTTTGCGCCGGACGGCAGTGACCGCATGCGCCGGATCGAATTCGGGGTCCAGCGGGTCGCGCGCGATGTGCGCGATCGCCGCGGGGAGGTCCGCCCCACCGGGTGCAAAGGTCATGCCGCCGAAGGTGCGCTGGTCGAGGAAGTCCAGGCTCGCCGGTCGACCCGATCCGTCGTCGTCGAAGGTGAACCGGATTCGCAGATGCGGGTGCTCGACGTCGGGCCCGGTGCCGCCGACCCGGAACTGGCCGCTCATGCCCAGGTGGGCCAGCACCGCGTCACCGCCGTCGAGGACCCACCACAGGTACTTGCCCCGACGGCGCACGTCCTGCACCACCCGCCCGACGAGGACGGCCTGGAAGTCGGCGGCCCCGGCGAGGTGGCGACGCACTGCGCGGTCGTGATGCACCCGCACGCACCGGATCCGGCGGCCGCCGATGTGGGCCTGCAGGCCGCGGCGGACGGTCTCGACCTCGGGTAGTTCGGGCACTGAGTCGGTCAGGCGCTGCTGTGGGAGGAATCCGGCGCGCCGCCACCGGTGGCACCGTTCTGCAGGCTGGTGTAGGCGGCGGAGGCGGCGTTCTGTTCCGCCTCCTTCTTGGTGCGGCCGGAGCCGGTGCCGCGGGCCGCCCCGGACAGCAGCACCCGGGCTGCGAAGACCTTGGCGTGGTCCGGACCCTCCTCGGACACCCGGTATTCGGGCACGCCAAGACCGCGTTCGGCTGCCAGCTCCTGCAGCGAGGTCTTCCAGTCCAAGCCCGCCCCCAGCTGGGGCGCAGCCGTCAGCAGGTCGGCGAACAGTCGCATCACGACCCCCCGCGCCACCTCCAGCCCGTGCTGCAGGTACACAGCGCCGATGACCGCCTCGACCGCGTCGGCCACGATGGACGACTTGTCCCGACCGCCGGTGAGTTCCTCGCCCTTGCCGAGGCGGAGCTGCCCGCCCAGCCCGATGCTGCGGCCGACCCCGGCCAGTGCATGCATGTTGACCACCGATGCGCGGAGCTTGGCCAGTCGGCCCTCCTGCAGGTCCGGATGGCTGCGGTACAGGTTCTCGGTGATGACGACGCCGAGGACGGCATCACCGAGGAACTCGAGCCGCTCGTTGGTCGGCAAACCGCCGTGCTCGTAGGCGAACGACCGATGGGTCAGCGCGAGCACGACGAGGTCAGCGCTGAGCTCCACGCCCAGCGCGGCACTGATGACCTGCGGATCCGGCGTGTTGTCCGCCGACGGTGTGCTCGCGGCTGCCAACGGCTCAGATCCCGACGACCTGACGACCCTTGTACTGCCCGCAGGTGGGGCACGCCTGATGCGGGGGCTTCAGGGCGCCGCACGCCCGGTTGTTGCACGCCACCAGCGTCGGCACGGTGGTCT